>DASPYC010000489.1:0-4664 GCA_035636955.1 Casimicrobiaceae bacterium | reverse complement strand
ATCTATATATTACGCCCAAAAATGGCTGTGGTCGCCGAGGGGCGCATCATTTGATCGACCATTGAACGGAGGCGCTTCAAATGGCGCGCGTGCTGCAGATCTCCGATACGCATCTCAGTCGGACGAAGCCTCATTTCACGGCGAACTGGGCGCCGCTACGCGACTGGATGTTGCGGCAGAACGCCGACCTAATCATCCACACAGGCGACCTCACGGTGGACGGCGCTGATCACGAAGAAGACATGCGGGAGGGCGCCGAGCTCATGCGTTCGGTCCAGGCCGCGTTCCTCGCGGTTCCCGGCAACCACGACGTCGGCGAAGCAGGCAATTTCCATCAGCCGGTGAACGCCGAGCGGCTCGATCGTTGGCGACGGCATTTCGGCGCCGATTGGTGGTCGCGCGATCTCGAGAGTTGGCGGCTGGTCGGGATCGATTCGATGCTCTTCGGAAGCGAAAGTGACGAAGAAGGACGTCAGTTCGAATGGCTGCGTCAAACGCTCGCGACAGCGGGTGACCGCAAGATTGCATGGTTCACGCACCGGCCCCTGTTCATTGAAAGTCCGAACGAAGGCGATACGGGTTATTGGTCGGTCAAGCCTGAACCACGCGCGCGGCTCCTCGATCTCGTCGACCGTTACGATGTGGCGTTGATCGCAACCGGCCATCTGCACAAATGGCGCAACGACTTGATCAACGCCTGCCACTATGTGTGGTGTCCCTCTTCGGGTTTTCTTGTGGGACCGGACAACCAATCCGAGATGCCGGGCGAGAAGCGCTTGGGCGCCGTCATCTACGAATTTCGCGGTTCGGACGTTTGGATCACCGCTGCTGAAGTGCCCGGCTTGACGACGCTGTGGATCGACGACGTGCTACACGAGGTTTATCCGCCGCGGCATGCCGCTTGATCGCGCATTCCCCGTTGGAGACGGTGAGTCATGGCCAGCGTAGAGCTCAAGTCGATCAGCAAGTCGTTTGGCGGGGCGCCCGTTCTCTCCGGCATCGAGCTTGACGTTGCGGATGGCGAGTTCCTGACGCTGGTCGGCGCATCGGGCTGCGGCAAATCCACGCTGATCCGAATCATTGCCGGACTCGAGCCGCAATCGTCCGGTGCGGTTCTCATCAACGGCGTGCCGGTCGATCATCTGCGGCCGCACGAACGGCACGTCGCGATGGTTTTTCAGAGTTACGCCCTTTATCCGCACATGCGGGTGTTCGCGAATATCGGCTTGCCACTCATGATGTCGCGTTTGAAGCTCTTCGAGCGGTTGCCGCTACTGCGGATGCTGTCGGCGCGACGGCGCCGCGTCATGGACGAGATCGAACGCGAAGTACGCGCGGTTGCAGCGCAGTTGCAGATCGATGCGCTCCTCGAGCGTCGACCATCGCAATTATCCGGCGGCCAGCGCCAACGCGTGGCGCTCGGTCGCGCGATGGTGCGGCACCCGGCCGTATTCCTGATGGACGAGCCGCTGTCGAATCTCGACGCCAAGCTGCGCGTGCACATGCGTAGCGAGCTTGCGGAGCTGCACGATCGGCTCGGAACAACATTTATCTACGTGACGCACGATCAGGTCGAGGCGATGACGATGTCGGATCGCGTCGCGATGATGGATAACGGCACGATTCTGCAAGTCGGCAGGCCAAACGACCTCTATGCGCGACCCGCCAACATCAAGGTCGCGCAGTTCATCGGCACACCGGCGATCAATTTGCTGCCAGCAAAAGTGAGCAGCTCCGGATCGCTCGAACTTTTCGACGCCGAGTTACCGATTCGCGTGCGGCGGGCGGTCGGCGCAGCGTTGACGCTCGGCATTCGCCCGGAAGCGATTACGCCCGCGCCGGTTGGTACGACGCGGCCCGGCCAGCACCTGCTACCAGGACGTCTGCGGCGCAGCGAGAATCTCGGTCCCGAGCACATCCTGCATGTCGATCTCACAACTCCCGCGAGCGGCACGATCATCTGTTCCGTCGCCGGCGATCACGAACCGCTCACGAGCGACTCGCGAGGGCTTGCGTTGCTCTTCATGCCGAGCGCGTGTCATGTGTTCGACGTTGAAGGCCATCGCATTGACGATGTTGAAATCATGAGCGCCGCAACTGCACCGACATTGATGCGGGCACATTGACGATGACGAGCGCTGTGGCAATCGCCGTTTCCGCACCCGTGGCTCGACGTGATCGTCAACGATTGATCGAGAAACTCGCCGGCTGCAGTTTCGCATTCCCAGCCTTTTTGTTGTTGCTGCTGACGAATCTCGTTCCCCTTGGCGTGCTGATCTATTTGAGCTTCACGAACTACGAGCTCGGCGCGCTGGATACGCGCTTTCTCGGCCTCGACAACTTTCGCAAGGCGCTGACCGATCCAGTCTTGCGGCGCTCACTTGCCAACACGTTCGTTTATGTCGCGATCGTTCTGCCGGGCGCCGTTGGGCTCGGGTTGTTGATCGCCGTGTTGCTACATCGGCGGAAGCGGATGCGCACGTTCTACGAGGTTGTTTATTTTCTGCCGGTGACCTCGACGCTGATCGCGATGGCAACGGTGTGGCAGTTCATATTGCACCCCAACCTCGGCCCCGTGAACGGCGTGCTGCGAGCGATGGGTTTCGGCGAAATCGCTTTCTTGAGTGAACCGGCTTATGTGCTGCCGACGCTCGCCGCCATCGGCATTTGGCAGCTCGTTGGCTTCAACATGGTGTTGTTCCTTGCCGGCTTGTCGGCGATCCCGCGCGATCTCTACGAAGCCGCCGAAATCGACGGTTGTCGCAGTGGCATCGATCGCTTCTTGACGATCACCTGGCCGCTGCTCGGGCCGACGACGATGTTCGTCATCATCACGACATCGATCACGGCGTTCAAAGTGTTCGATACGGTCGCCGTCATGACGCGTGGCGGACCGATGGGCTCATCCGAGGTACTGCTCTATGCGATCTACCTCGAAGGCTATCAATATTTCCACATGGGATATGCCGCCGCGCTGACGCTCATCTTTCTCGCGTTCGTGCTTCTCTTCTCGATTTTGCAGACGTTCGTCCTCGAGCGCCGTGTGCACTACTGATGGACACGACGCTGACGTCGCCCACCCAGACCGCGCGACCGGTGACGCCGATCGGCGCACTCGCACGCCGCGCCGCGACGCTTTTTGTCGTGCACGGCATCCTGATTGTGGGCGCAGCGTTCATTCTGTTGCCGTTCGTTTGGATGCTGATTACGTCGATCAAATCACCGGCGGAAATCTTCGCCGTCGACTTCAGCCTGTGGCCGAAGCATTTCAATGCCGTCGAGAACTATGGATTCGCGTTGCAGAAGGTGCCGCTTCTGCGTTTCGCGGCGAACGGCGTCATCGTCTGCACGGGAATTCTGTTGATACAACTGCTCGTCGCCGTTCCGTGCGCCTACGCGCTCGCCAAGTTGCGCTTCCCGGGCCGGTCTGCGCTCTTCGCGCTGGTGCTGATGGGCCTTTGCATCCCGATCCAGGTGCCGGCGCTGCCGCTCTACATGGGGCTCGCGCAGGTCGGTCTTCTGAACACGTACTTTGCGATCATGATGCCGTTCTTTCTGTCGGTATTCGCGATCTTCCTGTTCCGCCAGTTCTTCAAGAGCTACCCGGACGAAATCATTCATGCGGCCCGGCTCGACGGCATGAGCGAATTCGAGATTGTTTGGCTGATCGTCGTCCCTAGCGCGTGGCCGGCGATCGCGGCATTCTCGGTATTTTCGATCGTCGCGCATTGGAACGACCTGTACTGGCCGCTGATTGTCATTTCCGACACTCATCTCGCGACGCCGCCGCTCGGCATGATGTTTTTCGCGGATGCGGAGACTGGTTCGAATTACGGCGCGCTGACCGCCGCCGCCACGGTGCTCACGGCGCCGTTGGTCATCGCGTTTTTGATCGCTCGCCGTCGTTTCATCGAGGGCATCACGATGACAGGGATCAAGTAGTCGCGCTTTGGTTTCGTTCCCATAACACATAGGAGGAATCGGATGAAAGGACTAAGCATGCTATTGAGCTCATTCGTGCTCGCCAGCACGCTCGCGACATCGAGCGCGGAGGCACAGCAAGTGACGCTCGACGTGCTCTATGCGTTTCCGGCGTTCGCCAAGTTTCACGAGCCGATCGCGCAGGAGTTCATGAAGCTCCATCCGGATATCAAGATCGCGTTCCGCGCACCCGCTCCGACGTACGACGACGGACATCAGACGATGATGCGGCAGGCGGTGACCAACCAATTGCCCGACGTCTACTACTCCGGTTTTCACCTGCTCTCGGAGTTGACGCGCACGCTCGCCAAGCGGAACCAGATCATCGATCTCGATCCGTTGCTTGCCGCTGACGGCAAGGAGTTTCGCGCCAAAAATTATTCCGATCGGATCGTTGCGCTTGGAAGAGTCGACGGCAAGTTGTACGGCCTGCCTTTCAACGCGTCGTCGCCCATCATGTATTACAACGTCGAGCTGGTGAAAAAAGCCGGCGGCGATCCCGAGAAGATGCCTGACAACTGGGACGCGGTGATGGCGCTCGCCGCCAAGATCAAGGCAGGCTCATCCGACGTCGCAGGCCTCGCTTACAACGTCCACGATTGGCCGGACGTATGGCTCTATCACGCGATGATCACCCAAGCGGGAGGCACGGTCGTCGACGGCGATCGCGTGCCACTTGGCGG
>DASPYC010000488.1:0-4167 GCA_035636955.1 Casimicrobiaceae bacterium | reverse complement strand
CTCGGGATGACAAAGCGTGGTGTCACCCGAGGCGAAGCCGAGTGACCTGCTTTAAGTAGCCGGCGCCGATCTTGTTCTCGTACCCGTTGCACACAGCGCGGCGGCAAGAGCGATCGCAGCCGACAATGCGAACGTTGCCGATGGCGGCGAAGCTTCGAGCAGGCGGCCGCCCAGCGCATTGCCCGCGCCGATGCCGCTGATGATGCAAGTCGACGACCAGGTAAACGCTTCGGTCGCGTAGCGCGACGGCGCATTCGTCGTGACCAACGTCGCGAAGACGGTGAACACGGGCGCAATCAACAGTCCCGCGATGAACGCGAGCGCGCATAGTATCCACGGCGAATCGGTCATCGCTTGCAGCGCCACCGGTAGGACCATCAACGCGAGGAGCTTCGGCGCGAGGCGATCGACAGCGAAGTTAAGATGCAACGCGCCGTAGGCGAGTCCCCCGATCGCGCTACCGAGCGAATTCAGGCCAAGCAAGACACCCGAAAGCGCTGGAACACCGAATGCTGTCGCGAATCCGGGATAACCGATTTCGAGCAGACCGAGCGAAAACGTAAACAAGAACGTCGATGCGTAGACAACAAGAAGCGCCGGTTCGGTGAGCGGTCCGAGTAATTGGCGTTCGGCATCCGGGTCGTGACGCCAATATTTGAGCGCGGGCGAGGCGAGAAAAAGCGGCACCGACGCAGCGCAAAAGCACCACGACATCGCAAACGCAGCGGTGGGCGTCGCAACTGCGAGCAATAGCGCGACGAGCAACGGGCCTAACGTGAATGCGAGCTCGATCAGTACGGCGTCGAGCGAGTACGCCGTCGTACGTTCAGTTGCATCGTCGAAGCGATAACGCCACATCGTCCGCGTCAACACCGTGATCGGGGGCGTAAAGACGCCCGCCACTGCAGCGATCGCTATCATCGCAGCATTCGAGAGGTGAAGGGCTTCGGCGGCGAGCAACACGGCGAGGACCAGCGAGAAAACGGTACCCGTGACGATCAGAAGGAGCCGCGGGCCGCGGCGATCCACGATACGTCCAACGATGGGCGCGACGATCGCGGAGGCGGCCATGAACGCACCGACGGCTGCACCCGCGACCGCGAACGAACCGGTTCTCGCGCGAACATGGAGCAGCATCGACAGCGATAACGTGCCGATCGGCATTCGCGTCACGAGAGCAACCGCCAACATCGTGGCGACATCGGGAAGACGCAGAAAATCGCGGTAGCGGACGGCTGCGCGGCGGATCATCGCCTCGGCATCAACTGAGGCTCACTAATAGAGAACTTGCACGTTCTCCGGGGTGAGCCATTCGCGTAGTCGTTCGAGCAGCGTGTCGTCGAGATTGACGCGCCAATCGGCCGGTAGCTCCATCTCGCCGCCCACGCGGTCGTTGCGATATGCGATCGTCACCGGTTTCTCACCGGGACGGAACGGTCCGAGGATGTCGGCCAACCGGTGCGCGGACGCGTTGCCGTTGCACGCGAGCTTCAGGCCTTTCGCAAATCTCTTACGCACAGCGGCCAAGTCGTAAATCGTTTCGCCGACCACACGCATGCCTTGCAGCTCGCCGTCGTCGCTCATCCGCTGCATCACGCGCACTTCGGCCGCAATGAGCTGATCCTCGCGCAACAGGCTGCGCGCCGCGTCGAAGGTTTCGTTGTAGACGAGTATCTCGGCGCGCCCTTTGCCGTCGTCGAGCGTAACGAACGCCATCTTGCCGCGGCGACTCGTCTGCACGCGGAGCGTCGTGACAATCCCGGCGACCAGCACGCGATCCGCGCGCGGCTGCAGGTTCGCGAGCGAAGTTCTGACGATCGGCGCCAGCTCTTCCGCGTACTCGTAAAAGGGATGTCCTGAAAGATAGAACCCCAGCGCGGCTTTCTCGTGCGTCAGGCGCTCCGCGTCCGTCCATTCGCGGCTCGCGGTGAGCGTCGTTGCCGGGGAGGACGCGTCTTCGCCGAACAGGGAAACCTGCGCGCGCGTTGCATCCGCGTGTTCCGCCCATTCGAGCGCAATGCCGACAGACGCCAGCAGTGCCGAACGGCGCCGATCGAGCGAATCGAATGCGCCGGCGCGGATCAGTGCCTCGACCGCGCGCCGGTTGATGCTACGCTTGTCCACGCGCATGCAGAAATCGAACAGGTCGGTGAATGGGCCGCCGACATCGCGCGCCGCGACGAGCGCCTCGATTGCGGCAGCGCCGGTCCCTTTGACGGCGCCCAACCCGTAGCTGATCCGCTTCGTGTCGACGGGCTCGAAGCGATAGTTCGACACGTTGATGTCAGGTGCAAGGATCGCCAGACCTTGCGCCAACGCGTCATCGTAAAACGCTTTCACTTTATCGGTGTCGTCCATCACCAGCGACAGGTTCGCCGCCATGAACGCCGCCGCGTGGTGCGCCTTGAAGTAGGCGGTCTGATACGCGACCAATGCATACGCCGCCGAATGCGATTTATTGAATCCGTACCCCGCGAACTTTTCCATCAGCCCGAACAGCTGATCGGCTTTGTGCTTCAGAAGACCGTTCCGCTGCGCGCCTGCGACGAAGATATCGCGCTGCAGCGCCATCTCTTCGGGTTTTTTCTTGCCCATCGCGCGACGTAACAGATCGGCGCTGCCGAGCGTATAGCCGCCGATCTCCTGCGCGATCTGCATTACCTGTTCCTGGTACACCATGACGCCGTACGTCGGCTCCAGAATCGGCGCAAGCCGCGGATCGACGTACTCGACGCGCTCGCGACCGCTTTTGCGCGCGACGTAGTCGGGAATCAGCTCCATCGGGCCGGGACGATAGAGCGCAACGAGGGCGATGACGTCCTCGAAGCGCGTGGGCGGCGCCTGCTTCAGCAAGTCCCGCATGCCGCGAGATTCAAACTGGAACACGCCGGTCGTGTTGCCGCGCTTGAAAACCTCGTAGGCCGCCTTGTCGTCGAGCGGCAAGGACTCGAGAGCGATTTGCGCGTCGGGATCGAGCTGGCGGACGTAGCGCAGCGTCCAATCGAGGATCGTCAGCGTCGTGAGCCCGAGAAAGTCGAACTTCACGAGTCCGATCGCCTCGACATCGTCTTTGTCGAATTGCGAGACCGGCGCCTCGGCGCCTGCTTGCACATAGAGCGGGCAGAAATCGGTGAGACGCCCCGGTGCAATCAATACTCCGCCGGCGTGCATCCCGACATTGCGCGGGAGACCTTCAAGCTCTTCGGCAAGCGCCAACAGCTCGCGCACTTCCTCTTCCTCGGCTTCGCGCGTGCCGATGAGCGGCTCCACTTCGCGCGCGTAAATCGTGTTCGTTTCCGGTTCGCCTTGCCGCCGTTGAAGCGTGACCGTCTTGCCGGGCTGGAATGGAATTAATTTGGCGATGCTGTCGACAAACGAGTACGGGAGATCCAGTACGCGGCCAACATCGCGCACCGCCGCTTTTGCGGCGAGCGTCCCAAACGTTGCAATCTGCGAGACGGATTCGGCACCGTACTTTTGCTTCACGTAGTCGATGACGCGGTCGCGGCCGTCCTGGCAGAAGTCGATGTCGAAGTCGGGCATCGACACGCGCTCCGGATTCAGGAATCGCTCGAACAGCAGCGAGTACCGCAACGGATCGAGGTCGGTGATGCCGAGCGCATACGCGATGAGCGAGCCCGCGCCGGAACCTCGCCCCGGACCGACCGGGACAGCATGGCTCTTGGCCCAATTGATGAAATCCGCAACGATCAGAAAGTAGCCGGAATAACCCATTTGCACGATCGTTCGCGCCTCGAAGTCCAGTCGCGCAACGTATTCCGGTCGTTTCGCTTCGCGCTGCGCAACGTCCGGATAGATCTCTGCCAGACGCCGCTCAAGACCGGCCACCGCTTCGTGCCGCAGAAGGTCGTCGAGCGTCATACCTTCGGGCGTCGGAAACAGCGGCAAGTGGCTCTTGCCGAGAGGGATCGTCAGATTGCAACGCTGCGCAATGGCAACGCTGTTGGCAAGTGCGGCCGGGACGTCGGCGAATTTCTCGAGCATCGCCGCCTGCGTCGTAAAGTATTGCTCCGCGGTGAACAATCGCGGGCGTCGCGCGTCGGACAGGATATGTCCTTCGGCGATGCAGACCCGCGCTTCATGCGCTCGAAAATCGGTCGGCCGCAGGAACTGGATCGGATGCGTCGCGACGATCGGCAGACGAAT
>DASPYC010000487.1:0-1907 GCA_035636955.1 Casimicrobiaceae bacterium | reverse complement strand
TCGCGATTTGCATCGTGGCAATGACGTTTCCACTCGTCCTGCTGCAGCGCAAGCTGCTCCAAAACGCACGCAAGTACGCCACGATCAAAGGCAAGGCGGGCCGCATTCGTGAGCTGCCGCTCGGCAAGTGGAAATGGCTCGCCGTCGGATTGCTCGCCTTCTGGCTGTTCGTGGCCGTGATCGTGCCGCTCTCGGGAATCGCGCTTCGTGCGTTCGTCAACAATTGGGGATTCGGCGTCAGCCTCGCGGAGGCGTTCACGCTCGACAATTTCCGCGCCGTCTTCGACGAGCCGACGCACGTTCGCGCTATCTGGAACACGATCCTGATCGGAACGGTCGGTGGTGCCATCACTGTCGCGTGTTACACGGCGATCGGCTTTGCCACGCATCGACGTAACGACGGCTGGTCTCGCGTCGTCGACTACTTAGTCCTCGTGCCGCGCGCAGTGCCGGGTCTGCTGATCGGTCTCGCGTTTCTGTGGGTGTTCCTGTTCTTTCCCCCGCTGACGCCGCTGCGCCAGACGATCTTCAGCATGTGGCTCGCTTATACGGTCGTGTGGCTCGCCTACGGCATGCGGCTCATCTCGTCGTCGCTGATGCAAGTCAGCACTGAGCTCGAAGAAGCCGCCCGAACCGTCGGTGCGAGCCGCGGCAGGATTTCGCGCGAGATCACGCTGCCGCTGATCCGTCACGGGCTGATCGGATCGTGGCTGCTCGTATTCATGATTTTCGAGCGCGAGTATTCGACGGGTGTCTACCTGCTTGCGCCGGGCACGGAGGTGATCGGTGCGCAATTGGTGTCGTTGTGGCAGGGTGGCGCCATCGACGTCGTCGCCGCGCTGTCTCTCATCAATATCGTGTTGGTCTTCATCGGTCTGGCTTTCGCGCTGCGTTTTGGCGTGAAGCTCCGCGATTGAATCGAAGCGAAGGATTTCCATGGCCGAGCTTACTGTCGAGAACCTGCATCTCAAATATGGCGACAACCCGATTCTCAAAGGCGTCGCCCTGACTCTCAATCGCGGCGAGGTCGTGTCGCTGCTCGGTCCGTCGGGCAGCGGCAAGACGACGCTGCTGCGTGCGGTGGCGGGCCTCGAAGAGCCGCACGAAGGTTCGATCAAGATCGGCGAGAAGGTCCTCTTCGACGGCGCGACGGGCGTCGACATTCCCGCCGAAGGCCGTAACCTCGGGCTCGTCTTTCAATCGTATGCGCTGTGGCCGCACAAGACGGTGTATGACAACGTTGCGTATGGACTCAAGCTGCGCAAGATCGTGGGAAGCGACGTCAAGAAGCGCGTGAACGATGCGCTCGCGCAGCTTTCGCTCGGTCATCTTGCCGAGCGCTTTCCGCATCAACTATCGGGCGGACAGCAGCAGCGCGTGGCGTTGGCGCGTGCCCTCGTTTACAACCCGCCGGTGATCCTGCTGGACGAGCCGCTGTCGAATCTCGATGCGAAGCTGCGCGAGGAAGCGCGCGCGTGGCTGCGGGAATTGATCGTGCGCATGCAATTGTCTGCGCTGTGTGTCACACACGATCAGGGCGAGGCGCTTGCGATGTCGGATCGCATCCTGCTGCTGAACGGCGGCAAGATCGAGCAACAGGGCACGCCGCAGCAGATGTACAGCGATCCCGCGACGTTGTTCACTGCCGACTTCATGGGCAGCAACAATCGGCTCCAGGGACAGATCGTCGAAATCAGCGGCGGGTCGGCGCTGCTCGAAGGATCGGGTTGGAAGCTGTGGGGCGCAGCGAAAGCAAGTGCGAAGTCGGGCACACCGGGTGTCGGCATGATCCGTCTCGAACGCATTCGTATCGCGTCAGGTCCCGGCGACAATCATTTGGCCGCCGACTTGACGACGTCGATGTATCTCGGCGACAAGTGGGAGCACTTGTTTGCGCTCGGCGAAGA
>DASPYC010000486.1:0-2522 GCA_035636955.1 Casimicrobiaceae bacterium | reverse complement strand
CCGCTCGCTGCCCCAGGGGGCGCGTCAGTTCCTCGGGGCGGCCCCTCGGAACTGACATGCAAGCAACATTCGAAGATCTTCGCCGCTGGATCGGCAAGACGGCAGTCGCCGAAGATCAAGTGTCGGCGACGCCGGCGCGCGCGCTGGCCGCGACGCTGGACCGCGACGTGAGCTTCAACACGGGCGATCCGCTGCCGCCACCGTGGCACTGGCTTTACTTCCTCACGATGGAGCCGCTGTCCGACGCCGGACCCGACGGTCATCCCAAGCGTGGCGGTTTCCTTCCGCCGGTGCCGTTGCCGCGGAGGATGTGGGCCGGCAGCCGAATGGCGTTTTTTCGACCGCTGCGCATCGGCGACGCGATTCGCCGCGAATCGCGCATCGTAGATGTGAAAATCAAGGAAGGGCGCTCCGGAACGCTGGTGTTCGTGACCGTGCGGCACGAAATCGCCTGTGGCGAAAAACCGTTGCTCACCGATGAGCACGACATCGTCTATCGCGATCTGCAAAAAGCAGACGCGAGCGCGCCCGCGGCGCAATCGGCGCCGAATGACCACACGTGGATGCGCGAAATTGATCCAACGCCTGTGCTGCTGTTTCGTTATTCGGCGTTGACGTTCAACAGCCATCGCATCCACTACGATTTTCCGTATGTGACGGGCACCGAAGGCTATCCCGGCCTCGTCGTGCACGGGCCGTTGTTGGCAACGTTGCTGCTCGACCTCCTGTTGCAGCAAAATCTCGGGGCGCATATAACGCGGTTCGAATTCCGCGCGATGAGTCCGTTGTTCGGCAATGCGCCATTCGCTGTCTGCGGTCGTCCTGATGAAAGCGACGGCAACGTCGCGCTGTGGGCAAAGGGTGCCGATGGACGCCTCGCGATGAATGCCGTCGCAACGGTTGCTTGACGCATTATGGGCACGCCTGACGATCGATTTCAGGACATCCGCGATGGGGTACGCGCACTCTGCGCGGAGTTTCCCGACGAATATTTCCGCAAGATCGATGAAGCGCGCGGCTATCCCGATGCATTCGTCGACGCGTTGACCAAAGCGGGTTGGCTCGCCGCGCTCATTCCGCAGGAATATGGCGGCTCGGGGCTTGGCCTCGCCGAAGCGTCGGTCATCATGGAGGAGATCAATCGGTGCGGCGGCAATTCGGGCGCCTGCCACGGCCAGATGTACAACATGGGCACATTGCTTCGCCATGGCTCGGAAGCGCAGAAGCGTAAATTCCTTCCCCGCATCGCATCCGGCGAACTAAGGTTGCAATCGATGGGCGTGACCGAGCCCACGACGGGTACCGATACGACGAAGCTCAAGACGACAGCTCAAAGAAACGGCGATCGTTATGTCATCAACGGACAGAAAGTCTGGATTTCGCGCGTATTGCATTCGGACCTGATGATCTTGCTCGCGCGGACGACGCCGTTCGCCGATGTGAAACGAAAATCCGACGGCATGTCGATCTTCATCGTGGACTTGCATCAGGCGATCGGCAAGGGGCTTACGGTGCGGCCGATCGCGAACATGGTCAATCATGAAACCAATGAACTTTTCTTCGACGCGCTGGAGATTCCCGCTGAAAATCTGATTGGCGAGGAGGGCAAGGGTTTCAAGTACATTCTCGACGGCCTCAATGCCGAGCGCACGTTGATCGCAGCGGAATGCGTTGGCGACGGTTATTGGTTCGTCGATCGCGCAGCGAAATACGCGAACGAGCGCATCGTGTTCGATCGGCCGATCGGCAAGAATCAAGGCGTGCAGTTCCCGCTCGCCGAAGCGTACATCGAACTGGAAGCCGCGAACCTGATGCGCTTTCGCGCGTGCGAGCTCTTCGACGCGCATCTGCCCTGCGGCGCGGAAGCGAACATGGCGAAATACCTTGCGGCGAAGGCCTCGTGGGAAGCGGCCAATGCCTGCTTGCAGACGTATGGCGGCTTCGGTTTTGCGAGCGAATACGACGTCGAGCGCAAGTTTCGCGAGACGCGCCTGTATCAAGTTGCGCCCATCTCGACCAATCTGATTCTGTCGTACGTCGCCGAGCACGTGCTCGGCTTGCCGAGATCGTTCTGATGAGCGCCGCAGGGCCAAGGCGCGGGTGCTCCCCCTTTGGAGGCAGAGGGCAGAGCGTAGCGGCCGAATTGTCCAATGAGGCCGCAAGCGTGGGGGTCCATATCTAGCGGAGCTCGAACGCGTAATCGATCACGAGCGGCGCATGGTCCGAGAATCGCCGGTTCTTGTAAATCGAAACCGCGCGCGCCGACGCAGCAATTCCGGGCGTGGCGATCTGATAGTCGATGCGCCAGCCGACATTCTTCTTCCACGCCTGGCCGCGATTGGACCACCACGTGTATTGCTCGGCTCGCGTGTCGACACGGCGAAAGACGTCGACGAATCCCAGCTCGTCGAAAACGCGCGTGAGCCATGCCCGCTCGTCCGGCAGAAAGCCTGAATTCTTTTGGTTGCTGCGCCAATTCTTGAGATCGATTGGTTGATGCGCAATGTTCCAGTCGCCGCACA
>DASPYC010000485.1:0-3319 GCA_035636955.1 Casimicrobiaceae bacterium | reverse complement strand
GTCGAACATCGGCGCGACGAGAGACGGTGGATGCTGCTCGCATGGGCGGCCATTGCCGGCGCGACGCTGGTCAAGGGCCCCGTTGCGGTCGTCATTCCCGGCGGTGCGCTCGCGCTTTATTCACTCCTGACGCGCGATTTCACAGTCTGGAGGCGGCTCCATCTCGTAGCCGGACTCGCGGTGCTTGTCGTGTTGTCGGCGCCCTGGTTCATTGCGGTCTCGCTCAAAAACCCGGAATTCGCGCGCTTCTTTTTCATCCACGAGCATCTCGACCGCTTCTTGACGTCCGAGCACCGGCGCACCGGGGCGCTATGGTATTTCGTGCCGCTGTTGCTGGTCGGACTGATCCCGTGGACCGGCGTGTTCTTGTCGACGGCGTGGCGTACCTGGCGCGATGCCCCGCGCGCGAGCAATGGATTCTCGTGGCCACGCTTCTGTCTTGCTTGGATCGTCTTCGTCTTTTGCTTCTTCAGCGTATCGGGCTCGAAGCTGCCTTCGTATATCCTCCCGCTATTTCCCGCTGCGGCGCTTCTCATCGGATGGCAACTCGAACGCCTGCCACAATCGGTCTTGTACAAGTGGACGATGGCGGCTGTCGCGACTGCGGCGGTCGCCCTGGTCGTCATGCTGGCGGGGTACAACGACATCGCGGCAAAGCTAGCTGATGCACGCACACCGCTGTCGATCTATCGTCAGTTCGGACCGTGGCTCATCGCAGCGCTTGTCCTGGCAATCGCCGGCAGCGTTGCGGCGCTCTTCGCATTTGCGCGGGACTCTGCGGCTGGACGCACCGCGGGCATCGTCATCGTGACGCTTGCGACTTTGTTCGCCACGCAGCTCGCGTTTGTCGGCGATGATGCGTTTCGCACGACACGATCCGCCGCCGACGTTGTGACGGCGCTCGAGCGCGCGGCACCACCTTACGATCCGAGCGCTCCGTTCTATCAAGTGGAAATGTACGATCAGACATTGCCGTTCTACTTGAAGCGCACGACGACGCTCGTCGACTATCGCGACGAGCTCGCGCTCGGACTCGATGCCGAGCCCGAGCGCGGCATCGCCACGCTGGCCGATTGGGAAGCGCGCTGGCGTTTGCTGCCGCAGGCCTATGCACTCATGACGCCCGATACGTTCGACAAGGTAGCTCGGATGGGCGTCCCGCTACGTGTCGTCGCGCGCGATCCGCGGCGCGTGTTGGTTGCACGGCGATGACCTGGACTGCCTTTGCGTTCTTGATGACCGGCGTGCTGCTGAACGCCGCTGCACAATTATTGCTGAAAGCCGGCACCAATGTGCTCGGCGTCATCACGTTGACGCGCGATAACTGGACCGGAACGCTCTCTCGAATGGCAACGGAGGGCCATTTCATCACCGGTATTGCGTTCTATGGTGCAAGCGTGATCGTGTGGATCATCGGTCTTTCGCGCGTGCCGGTATCGATGGCTTATCCGATGCTTTCGCTCGGCTACGTGATCAACGCTGTTGCAGCGCATTACCTGCTCGGCGAAGACGTCACGCTCGCTCGTTGGCTCGGGATCGGTTTCATCATCGTCGGCGTGTGGCTCGTCGCGCGGACGTAGGCAATCGCATGCCGAATGTGCCGCTCCTCAAATTCGCGAGTCCGTTGCTCGACGAGGAGACGATCGCCGAGGTCGCCGACGTTTTGCGCTCCGGCCACATCACCAGCGGGCCCTGGGTCGAGGCATTCGAGACCGAGCTCTCGCGATTTTGCGACGGCCGTCCGGTTCGGGCGCTGAATTCGGCGACGGCCGCGATCGAGGTCGCGCTGCAGCTCGCCGAGATCGGGCCCGGCGATGAAGTGATCGCGTGCGCGCAAAGCTTTTTCACCGTCCTCAACATGATCGTCAAGGTCGGCGCAACCCCGGTCTTCGTCGATTGCGATCTTGTCACGCGCAACATCGATCTCGCGCAAGTGGAAGCGCGTATCGGCCCGCGTACCCGCGCGATCATCCCAACGCATTGGCCGGGTTCGCTCGTCGACATGGACGCGCTGCACGCGCTCGCGCGTCGGTGCGGCGTTCGAGTCATCGAGGATGCCGCGCTCGTGATAGGTTCGAAGTGGAAAGATCGCAACGTCGGCGCGTTCGGCGATGTCGTCGCATTCAGCTTTCACCCGAACAAGAACATCACATCGATCGAGGGCGGCGCGTTGGTCGTCAACGAAGCAGCGGAAGCGCGCCGCATCGCGGCGTTGCGTTTCCATGGCATCGAGCGGCTTCCCGACGGCACGCGCGACGTTGCCTTTCCCGGCGGCAAATTCAATCTGCCCGATGTGAATGCGCGGATCGGACTTGCGCAGCTCGCGCGCCTGCCGGAATTCCTGCGCCGGCGCCGTTCGCTCGTCGACCGCTATTTCGCACGTTTTGTAACGGATCCCGCGTGCGTATTGCCGCCGCAGCCGAGCGCGAACGATGGGCAGTCGTGGAACATGTTTTCCGTGCTGCTGCCGCTGGCCGATCTGACGCTCGACCGGAAGGCGTTTCGCGATGCCCTCGCGGCAGAAGGCATCATGACCGGCGTTTCGTATGAGGCGCTGCACCTCTCTTCGCTCGGTCGGCGCTTCGGCTATCATCGCGGCGATCTGCCGAACACCGAACGGATCGCCGACTCGACTGTGACGCTGCCGCTGCATGCCGCGATGACCGACGCGGACGTCGATCGCGTTTGCGCCGCGTGCGCCGATGTCATCGCCCGGCATAAGCGATGAGGACACCCGATAAATGAGCGCCGACGGGCCGCCCCTAGGCGCGAATTACTCCCCCTTTGGGGGCAGAGGGCAGAGCGTAGGGGCCTCATTGGCCACTAGCGTGGGGGTCCTTGTCTCGGTGGTTGTACCCGTCTACAACGAGGAAGCGGGCCTGCCGGCATTGTTTGCGCGACTGTATCCGGCCCTCGACGCGCTCGCCGTGCCTTACGAAGTGATCTTCGTGAACGACGGGAGCCGCGACCGTTCCGCCGCGCTCCTGAAGGACCAGTTCCAGGCCCGACCCGACGTGACGCGCGTCGTGCTGTTCAACGCCAACTACGGGCAGCATCTGGCGATCGTCGCCGGCTTCGAACGCGTTCGCGGCGAACGGATCGTCACGCTCGACGCAGACCTCCAAAATCCTCCGGAGGAAATCGGCAAGCTGCTCGCGGCGATGGATAGTGGCGCCGATTATGTCGGCGGCGTGCGCAAGGAACGCGAAGACCGCTGGTGGCGGCGTGCCGCGTCGCGCTTGATGAATCGCTTGCGCGAAGACATCACCAGAATAAGGATGACCGACCAGGGCTGCATGTTGCGTGCGTACAGCCGCAG
>DASPYC010000484.1:0-6973 GCA_035636955.1 Casimicrobiaceae bacterium | reverse complement strand
CCGCAAGCCCGCCGGTGTGATCAGCGTGTCGCCCGGTGCGATCGGCGGATTCGGTGCTAACCATCATTTGCGTCAATCGCTGGTCTTCCTCGACATGCCGGCGTTGCAGCAACCGGAAGCCTATATCGGCAATGCCGCGTCATTGTTCGACGAAAAAGGCGCGCTCGTGAACGATTCGACGCGAGAGTTTATGCAGAAATATCTGCAGGCGTTCGCCCAGTGGATCGAGCGCAACGCAGCGAAGTAAACGTCACCGCCCGAACTTGCGGATCACCGCGAGCGCTTCGGCGATCGCCGCGTCGCCGTCGCCCGATCGGATCGCGTGCTTGACGCAGCCGTGCAGATGATGCTCGAGCAGTTTTCGGGCAAGCGCATCGAGCGCCGATTGCACGGCAGCGACTTGAACGAGGACGTCTACGCAATAGCGATCGTCTTCCAGCATTCTGCCGATCCCGCGGACCTGTCCCTCGACACGGTTTAGTCGTCGCGCGAGCTCGGCTTTGCCGACTGCGTCACGCGCAACGCGCGGATGCTTTGGCGCTACATGCGTCCGCGCCTGTCCCTTACGCAGCGACGGCATAACCGGCGTCCTCGATCGCGGACTTCAATGCCGGCACCGACGTCCGCACCGGATCAAACGTAACCGTCGCGCTCCGCGTATCGAGCCGCACGACCGCATCGCCGACGCCCGGCGTCGCCTTCAATACGCGCGTGACGCTCGCCACACAGCCGCCGCACGTCATGCCTTCCACTTTCAATGTCACGGTTTCCATCGCATTTCCTCTCTCGATTTAGCCCGAAGCACGCCAGCGCTTGAGCAGCAAGGCGTTGACGACGACCGACACCGAGCTCGCCGCCATCGCCGCACCTGCAATCACGGGATTCAGCATTCCGAGCGCCGCCAATGGAATGCCCAGCACGTTGTACGCAAACGCGAAGAACAAGTTCTGATGGATTTTCGCCAAGGTCGCGCGCGACAAAAGGATCGCGTCGACGACCGCATTGAGATCATTGCGAACGACGGTGATGTCCGCCGCCTCGATCGCAACGGGGGAGCCGGCACCGATCGCGAAGCTCACATCCGCTTCGGCGAGCGCGGGGGCATCGTTGACGCCGTCGCCCACCATGCCTGTGACGCGACCTTGCGCCTTCAACGCGCGCACGGCCGCAGCTTTGTCGGCCGGCAACACGCCGGCACGATATGTCGCAATGCCGGTGCCGTCGGCAACGACTTTAGCGGTCGCTGCGTTGTCGCCGGTGATCATCACGACGTCGATGCCATGCGCACGTAATCGCTCGATCGCAGCCCGTGTGGTTTCGCGCAAACGATCGGCGAGCGCAATCGTACCGACGAGATTGCCGCCACTCGCCACGCCAACAACCGTATGTCCACTCGCCCGACCGCGCGCGCCGTCGTTGTCCCGCATATTGACGCCGCTTTCAGCGAGGAATGCCGGCGATCCCAGCGTCACAGCAACGCCACCGACGCGGCCGCGCGCGCCTTTGCCGGGAATCGCTTGGTAGTCGGTCACCGAACGAATGTGCGCGTGCGCTTCACGCGCTTTTTGCACGATCGCGGCGGCCAACGGATGCGTCGAACCTTGCTCGAGTGCTGCCGTCAGCGCGAGCACTTCATCGACGGTGTATCCCGTCTCGGGGAATACATCGACGACCGACGGCTTGCCTTCCGTCAATGTGCCGGTCTTGTCGACGACGAGCGTCGTGAGACGTCCGGCGTGCTCGAGCGCGGCAGCGTTGCGGATGACCATGCCGCGCTGCGCACCGCGTCCCGTACCGACGATGATCGCTGTCGGCGTTGCCAGACCCAACGCGCATGGACACGCGATCACAAGCACCGTTACCGACTGAATGAGCGCACGGGCGGCATCGCCGGCAAGCCACCACGTCATTAGGAATGTAATGACCGCAATCGCGATAACGATCGGGACAAAAATGCCTGAGACGCGATCTGCGAGGCGCTGAACCGGCGCCTTCGAGCCCTGCGCCTCGCGAACGAGGCGAACGATTCCGGCGAGCAATGTCGCATCGCCGACGCCGGTCGCGCGGCAACGCAGGAGCCCTTCATTGTTGACTGTCCCGGCGTATACAGTTGCGCCGGGACGTTTGGCCACAGGTTGGCTCTCTCCTGTCAGCATGCTCTCGTCGACCGACGATTCGCCTTCGATCACGATGGCGTCGACCGAGACCGCGTCACCGGCGCGCACGACGACGCACTCACCGATGCTGACCGCTTCGAGCGGCACTTCGACGACGGCGCCATCTCGTTCCACAAACGCTACGCGCGGTTGGAGCTTCAGCAAGCTTTGCAGTGCCGCGGATGTCCCGGCCTTGGCTCGCGCCTCCAGCAACTTCCCCAGCAACACAAGCGTGATGACCGCCGCGGACGCTTCAAAGTAGACGTGCTCGTCGTCGAGACCGAGCAGCGTGATAGCTGCGCTCAATGCCCACGCCATTGTCGTGCCGAGCGCGATCAGCACGTCCATGTTTGCCCCACCGCCGCGCAGCGAACGCCAAGCACCGACGTAAAAGCGGCGGCCGAGCCAGAACTGCACCGGCGTTGCCAACGCCATTTGCACCCAACGCGGCAATAGCTCGTGATGCGTGGAGGCGAAAATGTCGCCAGTCGCGAACATCGGAACCATCGGCGCGAGGAGCGGCAGCGTCAGCACCACGGAGACCCAGAATTCGAGTGACAGACGGCTGCGTTGGGCGCTTTGCTGCGCTTCGCTGACCTGCCGTGCGGCTGCGGTGTCCCGCCGTACGCGTGCGTGGTAACCGGCGCGCTCGACCGCCGCGATCATCGCCGGCGGATTGGATTGCGCAGGATCGAACGTGACGCGCGCAGACTCGGTCGCAAAGTTGACCGACGCCGCGGTCCCCGGGACTCGATTCAGCGCCTTTTCGATGCGCGCGGCACACGCCGCACACGTCATGCCCTCGAGCGAGAGCTCGACCCGTTCAGTGCCGGCAGCGTCGGCAACCGTCGATTGCGGGATGACCGCGGCGGTATCCATGGTCGGGCAGTATATACCCCGCCAGGGTATGATGCGATGACTACCAGCGGATGCGGCCGGTCAGCATGTCCTTGTACATCGCCCAATCGCCGATGAAGCTGTAGACGGGATATGTGAACGTCGCGGGGCGGTTATGCTCGAAGAACGCGTGGCCGATCCACACGCAGCCATAGCCAGCGGCAACTGCGGCGGCGATCCACCACGGATTGGCGGCAACGATTGCTGCGAGGATGCATCCCACCGCCAGCGATGAGCCGACGAAGTGCAATCGGCGGCACGTCGGATTCGCGTGCTCGGACAGATAGAACGGATAGAAATCGGCGAATGATGAAAAGCGTTCCATTGCCAGAGAGCGCCGCAGGCCCCTACGCCTCGGGTTTCAGCTGCGGAAAGAGGATGACGTCGCGAATCGATGGTGCGTTGGTCAGCAGCATCACCAGGCGGTCGATACCGACGCCCTCCCCCGCTGTCGGCGGCAAGCCGTATTCGAGCGCACGGACATAGTCGGCGTCGTAATACATCGCTTCTTCGTCGCCGGCTTCCTTCGCCTTCACCTGCGCCGCGAAGCGAGCCGCCTGATCCTCGGGACCGTTCAGCTCCGAAAAACCGTTCGCAAGCTCACGGCCCGTGATGAAAAGCTCAAAGCGATCGGTGACCGCCGGGTTCGCATCGCTGGCGCGCGCAAGCGGCGATACGTCAGTCGGATGCGCAATGATGAACGTCGGCTGAACCAGCTTGTCCTCGGTCGTCGCTTCGAACAGCTTGAGCTGCAGAACGCCCACGCCGTCGGAATCGAACACCTCGACGTCGAATGGCGCCAGCGCAACTTTCAAGTACTCGGACTTCGCGAGCTCGTGCAGCGGATAGCGCGGGTTGTATCGGTGGATCGCTTCGGCCATCGTCAACCGATCGAAAGTGTCGCCGAGCTCGATCGTTTCGCCCTGATACGAAACAGTCGTAGTGCCGAGGACCTTCAGCGCAATCTCGCGAAGCAGATCCTCCGTGAGATCCATCAAATAGCGATAGTCGCGATAAGCCTCGTAGAACTCGAGCATCGTGAACTCGGGATTGTGCCGCGTCGAGATCCCTTCGTTACGAAAATTGCGGTTGATTTCGAACACCTTTTCCAGGCCACCGACGACGAGCCGTTTGAGATAAAGCTCCGGCGCGATTCGCAAATAGAGATCCATGTCGAGCGCGTTGTGATGGGTGCGAAACGGCCGCGCCGCGGCGCCGCCGGGAATCGACTGCATCATCGGCGTTTCGACTTCGAGGTATCCACGCGCGACGAAAAATTCACGCATCGTCTGCACGATGCGCGAACGCTTGACAAAGATGTCGCGTGAAGTCGGATTGGTGATGAGATCGAGATAGCGCTGCCGATATTTCTGCTCGGTGTCGACCAAGCCGTGGAATTTTTCGGGCAGCGGCCGAAGTGCCTTCGATAGGAGTCGGATCGAGGCGCATTTCACCGACAGCTCGCCGGTTTTCGTCTTGAACAGCGTACCCGTCGCGCCAACGATGTCGCCCAGATCCCAATGCTTGAACGCGTCGAGCACGTCGGGTCCAACGGCGTCCATCGTCACGTAGAGCTGAATGCGTCCGGACATGTCCTGCAGCGTCGCGAAGCAGGCCTTGCCCATCACCCGTTTCAGCAGCATCCGCCCGGCCACCGCGACCGCAATGGGCGATGCCTCAAACTCTTCGTTGGATTTCGCATCGTGTTGCGCATGCAGGTCACCCGCGATGGCATCGCGGTGAAAGTCGTTCGGATATGCCTGTCCTTGCGCACGCAATGCCGCGAGCTTGGCGCGCCGCTCGGCGATGATCTGGTTCTCGTCGCGCGGCGGTTCCGGACCGTTGGGCGGTCCCTTCTTGTTGTCGTCCGACATGCTCACACTCCCTGCTTCAAACTCGCCCCGATGAAGTCGTCGAGGTCGCCGTCGAGAACGGCTTGCGTGTTACCGACCTCGTAATTCGTCCGCAGATCCTTGATCCGCGATTGGTCGAGCACGTAGCTTCGAATCTGGTGGCCCCAGCCGATGTCGGTTTTCGCATCCTCGAGTTTTTGCTGCTCCGCCTGACGCTTGCGCAACTCGAGCTCGTAGAGCTTCGCCTTCAGCATTGCCATCGCTTCGGCGCGATTGCGGTGTTGCGAACGATCGGTCTGCGATTGGACGACGATGTTCGTCGGCAGGTGGGTGATCCGCACCGCCGAATCGGTCTTGTTGACGTGTTGGCCCCCGGCGCCGGAAGCGCGATACGTATCGATCCGTAAGTCGGCCGGGTTGATGTCGACTTCGATCGACTCATCAACCTCTGGATAGACGAACACGCTGGCGAACGATGTGTGGCGCCGCGCATTGGAATCGAACGGGCTTTTGCGGACGAGCCGATGAACGCCCGTCTCGGTGCGAAGATAGCCGAACGCGTAATCGCCTTCTACTTTGATCGACGCGCTCTTGATGCCTGCCACTTCGCCCGGCGATTCCTCGAGCACTTCGGTGCGATAGCCCTTGCGCTCGCAGTAGCGGAGGTACATTCGCAACAGCATCGAAGCCCAATCCTGCGCTTCGGTACCGCCGCTGCCCGCCTGGACGTCGACGAAACAGTTGTTCGGGTCCATCGGGTTACTGAACATCCGACGGAACTCGAGATCGGCGACCGTCTGCTCGAGCTTCGCCACGTCCGATCCGACCGCGACAAGCGTGGCGTCGTCGCTTTCGGCACGCGCGAGCTCGAACAACTGACCGCTGTCGTCCAAGCCTTGGTCGAGCTGCGTCAGCGTATCGACAACCTGCTCGAGCTGTTTCTTTTCGCGCCCGAGATCCTGCGCGCGCTGCGGATCGCTCCAGATGTTCGGATTCTCGAGCTCCCGCGTAACGGCTTCTAGGCGTTCGCGCTTCACCTCGAAGTCAAAGATACCTCCGAAGCTGAGTCGTGCGGTTCTTGAGACCGGATAACATATTCGCGATCTGATTGACCTGCTCGGCTTCCATGATCTTGTGCTTTCGGGACAATTCGTAATCGTGGAATTATACCGTGCGCCCCTGTCTAAGTCCTTGTGAATCGAGGATCTTTTCGATGTCGATCGCCGGCGCGATGGAAGCGTTTCGCCCGTTCGCCTAACATTGACGTTCGTTTCTGTTCGCTCTGCTCTCGCTTCTTTCCACGGAGCCTTTCATGCCGATCCTGTTCGTCAACAAAGAACGCGTCGATATCAGCGCCAATGTTCCCACCGATACGCCGCTGTTATGGATTCTGCGCGACAGCTTGAACCTCACGGGAACCAAATACGGCTGCGGAATGGCGCTGTGCGGCGCGTGCACCGTGCATGTCGATGGACAACCGGTGCGTTCATGTCAAACGCCGCTTTCCGCGATCAAACAGGGCGCCGACATCACGACAATCGAAGGTCTCAAGACACGCGAAGGCGCAGCGCTGCAAGCCGCCTGGCAAAAGGTCGACGTTCCGCAATGCGGCTATTGCCAGTCGGGGCAGATCATGTCGGCGGCCGCGCTCCTCGCCAAGAAGAAGCGGCCGACCGATGCGGATATCGATGCCGCCATGAGCGGCAACATTTGCCGTTGTGCCACCTACGTACGTATCCGCGCCGCGATCAAAGAGGCGTCGCAGAACCTGGGCTAAAGGACCGCACAATGAATTCGCTACGCCTGCACGCTGATCGACACGCTGCGACGCCGATCGACCGGCGCACTTTTCTCAAGGTGATGTCGGCAACAGGTGCCGGCTTGACGCTCGGCATCTTTGTGGCCGACAACGCTGCGCAAGTGTCGGGCCCCGGCAAGACCACCGGTACCGCCGCGACCGGCGAATTCGCGCCGAACGCTTTTCTGCGGATCAAACCGGACAACACCGTCACGGTGCTCGTCAAGCATGTCGAGATGGGTCAGGGAACGTATACCGGGCTCCCAACG
>DASPYC010000483.1:0-2104 GCA_035636955.1 Casimicrobiaceae bacterium | reverse complement strand
GACCGGACTCGATTTCGATGGCGCCGATGTCGAGGTGACGTCGCTGTCTGCGTTTGGGCGCAAGTTCAATCAGACAAACATCGTCGCGCGCCGCGCTGGCGAAGAGTGGCGCGTGACTCTCGGCGGCAATGACGTTGCAGGCACGGCGGTGTGGCGCGTACCCACGTCGACAACGCCTAGCGGCCGCATCGTTGCGCGTTTCGCGCGGCTCACGTTGCCGCCTGCCGCGGAGGTCCCTTCCGGGCAATCGATGCGAAAAGCCGCGCGACCGGCCGGCGCCGCAAATGCGTGGCCCGCGATCGATTTGGCAAGCGACGCTTTTTATTCGAAGGATCGCGACCTCGGCAAGCTCGAGCTCGCTGCGCGCCCATCCGGAAACGATTGGCAAATAGAATCGCTGACGCTCAAGAATGATTCAGGAACCATCAGCGCCGACGGATGGTGGCGCGCCGGAGAACCGCAGCAGACGAAGCTCGACGTCGCGCTCGACGTGACCGAAGCAGGGACGTTCCTGACCCACTTCGGCACCAAGGACGCCATCCGTGGCGCCGCGACGAAGATCAAGGGGCAACTCTCGTGGAATGGATCGCCGGCGGACTTCGACTACCGCGTGCTGAACGGCACTTTCCAAGTAAGTGCAGGCAGCGGGCAATTCATGAAGGCCGATCCCGGCGTTGGGCGGTTGCTTGGCGTGCTGTCGTTACAGGCGCTACCGCGTCGAATCTCGCTCGATTTTCGCGACGTGTTCAGCGAAGGATTCGCGTTCGATGCGATCGATGGCACTGCGCGTATCCAGGAAGGTCTGATGAGCACGGAGAATCTCCGCATGATCGGACCTGCTGCGACCGTCAATATTTCAGGCACTGTCGATCTGTCGCGCGAGACGCAGAAGCTCCGAGTGCGCGTGCAGCCGGCCCTGTCGACGAGCATATCGGCAGGCGCTGCGGCGTTGTTCATCGCCAACCCGCTCGTGGGCGCTGCAATCGGCGCGGGGACACTGCTCGCGCAAAAAGTGTTGAAGGATCCGATCGAGCAATTGTTCAGTTACGACTATGCTGTGACCGGCAGCTGGTCGGATCCCGTCGTAGAGCGGGTCAGCAGCCGCACCACCGCGGCGGCACCCGCGATAATCGACAAGTAACGCTCCAATGACGACGCCAAGCACCATTTACCGCGTTGCCGCCGTACAGATGATCTCTGGCGTCGACGTCGCGGCGAATCTCGCGCAAGCCGAGCCGCTGATCGCCGAGGCAGCGGACAAGGGCGCTCAACTCGTTCTGCTGCCCGAGAATTTTGGGTTCATGGGCTTGCATGCGAAAGACAAGATCGCGATTCGCGAACGCGATGGCGACGGCATCCAGCAGACGTTTCTGTCGACGACGGCGCGCCGGCACCGCATCGTGCTGATCGGCGGCAGCGTGCCGATCGTGTGCGACGATCCGTCGCGCATCAAGCAGGCACTGCTGGTTTACGGGCCCGACGGCGCGCGACTTTCGCGCTACGACAAGATTCACCTGTTTCGCTTTACACAGGGCGGTGAGAATTACGATGAAGCGAAGACGATCAGCGCCGGCGAAATCGCGCAGAGCTTCGAAACGCCGGTCGGACGCGTCGGCTTGTCGATCTGTTACGACGTTCGCTTTCCCGAGCTCTACCGCACATTTACCGACGCGGCATTGATCGTCGTGCCCGCTGCGTTCACCGTTCCGACGGGCGCCGCGCATTGGGAAACGCTTCTTCGCGCTCGCGCGATCGAAAACCAATGCTACGTTCTCGCCGCGGCACAAGGCGGCGTGCATCCCGGTGGACGGCGCACGTGGGGACATTCGATGCTCGTCGATCCGTGGGGCGAGATCATCGCGCAACACGTCGATGGCCTCGGCGTTGTCGTCGGCGATATCGATCCGGAGCGAATCGCGGACGTCCGTTCGCGATTGCCGGCGCTTTCGCATCGAACGCTTTAGTTCCGTTTCGAAGCGGGGTGAGCCGCTGCACTCGGGGCTTCGGCGTGGCGCAAATCACGTCGTCAAAGCGGGACTGCCCGGCGCGGCCGCGAGCGTCGACCCAACGCCGCCAACGCGGCCGCGCCGCCCGCTTCGCCGAC
>DASPYC010000482.1:0-4955 GCA_035636955.1 Casimicrobiaceae bacterium | reverse complement strand
ATGAATATGCCGATGTGTTTCATGACGCCGCACGGCGAGCGAACGCTACGATCTCCGAGTTCGGGTTGGCGCGTCGCGCCAACGTGACGGCGCGTGTATCGCTCACCGATCAAGGCAGTGATCTCGAGCTCAAGACGCCGGTGGGCGATGCGGCACTGGCGCTCGCAATCCCCGGTGCGCATATGGTTTCCAATGCGCTCGCGGCGACCGCTGCAGCGGTAGCGGTGCAAATCCCGCTGACCGAGATCGTGCGCGGACTTGCCGCCTTTCGCGCACTCGATGGTCGCCTATCGATGCGAGACGGCGCGCGCGGCTTGCGCGTGATCGACGACAGCTACAACGCGAATCCCGATTCGGTGCGCGCGGCAATCGATGTCCTCGCGAATGCCGGCGGCAATCGCTGGCTCGTGCTGGGCGATATGGGGGAAGTGGGCGCAATGGGACCTGCGTTTCACCGCGAGATCGGCGAATACGCGCGCAAGGCCGGCATCGAACATCTGCTGGCAGTGGGCGAGCTCACCCCCGCCACGGTTGAGGTCTTTGGACCGCAAGGCGCGCATTTCGCGAGCATCGACACATTGGTGTCGCGCCTTCAGAGCGAAGGAGCGGCGGGCGACACGGTTCTCGTCAAAGGATCGCGCTTCATGCGGATGGAGCGTGTCGTGGCCGCGCTCGTCGGCGATGCGGAAGCGGGGGCGCATTAATGCTGCTCTATCTGACCGAGCTCCTCGCGACGCGCATCCGCACGTTCAACGTGTTCAGCTATCTCACGCTGCGCGCAGTGCTGGCGACGATGACCGCGCTCGTGATCTCGTTCGTCATCGGTCCGCGAATGATTGCCTGGCTCACACGGATGAAGATCGGCCAATCGGTGCGCGACGATGGACCGCAGACACATCTCGCCAAAGCCGGCACGCCGACGATGGGCGGTGCCTTGATCCTCGTGTCGATCGCGATCACGACGTTGCTGTGGGGCGATCTCGACAATCGTTTTGTGTGGGTTGTGCTGCTCGTAACGCTCGGCTTCGGCGCGGTAGGGTGGGTCGATGACTGGCGCAAGGTCGTCTATAAGAACCCGAAAGGGCTTTCGGCGCGAACGAAGCTCGGCTGGCAATCGACAATCGCATTGATTGCCGCGGTCTATATGGCGTTCTCGGTGTCCGCACCCGACAACTCGCGCTTCATTCAGATGTTCGTCAGTTGGATCCAGGGGGGCGCCAATGCGTTACCCGCACGCGCCGACTTGATCGTCCCCTTCTTCAAGACGGTGTCGTATCCGCTGGGCGTCTGGGGATTCATCGCGCTGTCGTTCTTCGTCATCGTCGGGACCAGCAACGCGGTCAATCTGACCGATGGGCTCGACGGCCTCGCCATCATGCCGACGGTGATGATCGGCGGCGCGCTCGGCATTTTCGCGTACGTCATGGGCAACGCGATCTTTGCGCGCTATCTCGGCTTTCCGCACATTCCGGGCGCTGGGGAGCTCGCGGTCATCTGCGGTGCAATCGCCGGCGCAGGCCTCGGCTTTCTCTGGTTCAACGCGTATCCCGCCGACGTGTTCATGGGCGACGTCGGCGCGCTCGCGCTCGGCGCGGCGCTTGGAACGATTGCAATCGTCGTGCGACAGGAAATCGTGCTGTTCATCATGGGCGGCGTGTTCGTCGTCGAAACGCTGTCGGTGATGATTCAGGTCGCTTCGTTCAAAGCCACGGGGCGGCGCGTGTTTCGGATGGCGCCGCTCCATCACCATTACGAGCTCAAAGGCTGGAAAGAGAATCAGGTTGTCGTCCGGTTTTGGATCATCACGATGCTGCTCGTTCTGTTCGGACTTTCCACGTTGAAACTGCGCTGACATGAATTATCAAGGACGCAATGCCGTCGTGCTCGGTCTGGGAAAAACGGGCCTTTCGCTTGCCCGTTATCTCGCGCGATGTGGCGCGAACGTGCGCGTTGCCGATACACGCACGGCGCCGCCGAACGCCGCGGACTTGGCGCGCGAATTGCCCGATGTCGCCGTCGAAACGGGTCCGTTCTCGGCGTCGACGTTCAACGGCGCGGACTTGATCGCCATCAGCCCGGGTCTTTCGAAAGATCAGCCCGCCATCCGTGAGGCGGTTGACGCAGGTGTCGAGCTCGTCGGCGATATCGAGTTGTTCGCACGCGCGATGCCACCGGCGCAGAAGGTGCTCGCGATCACCGGCACTAACGGAAAGACGACGGTCACGGCGCTCACCGGAACGCTCACACGCGCGGCCGGACTTCGCACGGTCGTCGCAGGCAATATCGGCGAACCGGTGCTCGACGTTCTTGCAGCGCACGAAGCGGGTGAGCGCTGGCCCGATCTCTTCATCCTCGAATTGTCCAGTTATCAACTCGAGACGACGTCGACCTTGAAGCCCGTTGCGGCTACCGTGCTGAACGTCACCGCGAATCATATGGACCGCTACGCGGGGCTCGCTGATTACGCGGCCGCCAAGGCCAGAATATTCGCGCGCGCATCGGTGCAAATCCTGAACCGCGACGACGCGATCGTCCGCTTGATGCGATTGCCCGGGCGCACCGTGCAGACGTTCGGCGAGAGCGTGCCGATATCCGAAGAGGAATGGGGCCTCGTCGAACGCGACGGCGCGCTATGGCTCGCACGGGGAGGCGAGCTTCTGTTGCCGGCCGCAGCACTTTCGCTCGTCGGCCGCCACAACGCTCGTAACGCATTGGCTGCACTGGCGCTTGCGTCGTCGATCATCAAGCTGCAACGGCCCGTGCACGAGGCGCTTGCGCGTTTCCGCGGACTGCCGCACCGGATGGAACCGGTCGGTGAAGCCCGCGGCGTGTTGTTCATCGACGATTCGAAGGGAACGACCGTCGCCGCGACGCAGGCTGCGCTCGACGGCATTCGGCGCCCGGTGATTCTGATCGCCGGCGGCGACGGGAAGGGTCAGAGCTTCGGAGCGTTGAAGCCGGCCGTCGATCGCGCATGTCGATCGGTGCTGTTGATCGGCCGTGATGCGGAATTGATTGCCAGAGGGCTCGCCGGCACATCGGCGCGCGTCGAAGCAGCGGGAACGTTGGATGCTGCGGTCGATCGTGCGCTCGCCATCGCACACGACGGTGACGTGGTGCTCCTCTCGCCCGCATGCGCGAGTCTTGATCAGTTCCGCGATTATGCCGAGCGCGGCGAGCGCTTTGCGCATCTTGTGCGGAGCGCGACGACGGTGTCCGCCGATGCGTAAGCGCCTCGCATTGACGGCGACGCTCCGGCCGACGGCAAACGCCGGCCGCGAACGCAGCTCGCTGCTGATCTACGACAGCACGCTGGCGTGGACTGGGTTGTTGCTCCTCGCGATCGGTCTCGTGATGGTTTATTCGGCGTCGATTGCGATGGCCGAGGCGAACGCGCACACAGGTTATCGCCCGTGGTACTTCCTCGTGCGGCACGCGCTTTTCGTCGGCGCAGGCCTCTTCGCCGCGTTCATCGCGTTCCAGGTGCCGGTCAAGGCATGGCAGCGGATCGCCCCATGGGCGTTTGTGCTTGGTCTGGCGCTGCTCATCGCCGTGCTGATTCCCGGCGTCGGCAAATCGGTCAACGGGGCAAGGCGCTGGTTGCCGCTGTTCATCGTGAACGTGCAACCATCGGAATTCGTCAAGCTTGCCGTCGTCTTGTACGCGGCAAGCTACGCCGTGCGCAAGGCGGCGTTGATCCACGCCGAGCAACCGTTGAAGCAAACGTTGCTGCGCGGATTCGCACCGCTGCTCGCCGTCATGGTGATCACCGGTTCGCTGCTCGTGCAAGAGCCCGATTTCGGCGCGTTCGTCGTCATTGTGTCGATCGCGTTCGGCATCTTGTTTCTCGGCGGACTCGACTGGCGCTTGTTTCTCGGTCTGGCGATGCTCCTGCCCGTTGCGCTCACCGCGATCATGATCGCCGCGCCCTATCGCCTGCAGCGCTTGTCAGGCTTTCTCGATCCATGGGCCGATCCGCTGCACAAGGGCTATCAACTATCGCACTCGCTGATCGCGTTCGGCCGTGGCGAATGGGTCGGCGTAGGACTCGGCGCAAGCGTCGAAAAGTTGCTCTACCTTCCCGAGGCCCATACCGATTTTCTGCTCGCGGTCATTGCCGAAGAGCTGGGCTTCATGGGCGTGGCGCTCGTCATCACGCTGTTCGTGTGGATCCTGTATAGGGCGTACGCAATCGGGCGGCAAGCGGCCCACCTCGAGCGCCCCTTCGCCGCACTCGTCGCGTGGGGCATCGGCGTTTGGATCGGCGTGCAGACGTTCATCAACATGGGCGTCAACATGGGTGTGCTGCCGACAAAAGGATTGACGCTTCCGTTCCTTTCGTTTGGCGGCAGCGGCATCGTCGCCAATTGTGTCGCGCTCGCGATTCTTCTGCGCATCGATTACGAGAATCGGCGCTTGTTGCGAGGCTTCGCCGCATGAGCGCCGCCGGGCCGTCCCAAGGCGCGAATTACTCCCCCTATGGGGGCAGCGCAGCGGCGAAAGCCGCAAGCGTGGGGGTCCATCAATGAGCGCCGCCGGGTCTCGGCCTCCTTGGATCGGCAACGAGAATCGTTGCGGCATGAGTCGGCCTCGTGTGACGACTCGCATTGGCCGTCGACCCCCGCGTCGCGGGGCCCCCCGCCGGCTGCTCGCGTCACTACCCCAAGGCGCGAATTACTCCCCCTTTGCGGGCAGCGCAGTGGCCTCATTGGCTACTGAGGCCACCAGCGTGGGGGTCCATTCTTGAGTGCGACAGTCATGATCACCACCGGCGGCACGGGCGGCCACGTTTTCCCGGGACTTGCCGTCGCCGCGAAGCTCATCGCGCGCGGCTTGTCCGTCTTCTGGCTCGGCACGCGTGAGGGCCTCGAAGCGACGCTCGTTCCGGAACATGGCGTCGAGTTCGAAGGTGTGTCGTTCCGTGGCGTGCGCGGAAAAGGATTGCGCACGTTGCT
>DASPYC010000481.1:0-2351 GCA_035636955.1 Casimicrobiaceae bacterium | reverse complement strand
TCTGCTCTCCGGTGCGATGACGATCGCGGGCGAGGCCCGCCGAAACCCGATTATGACCGCCTTACACGAGCAGCGTCGAGATCGACGACCGCGAGTAGATCTACGCAATCGATCGCGAATGTAAGCTTTCTTTCTCTGGTTCGAAGAAGTCCAGCAAGGTGAGCGCGTGACAAACGCTGCGAGCCAATGCAGGTGAACGAAAAGCGCTTCGCCGCTTTCACGACTTCAAGGCATCCGGCGTGATCGCCTCGATCACGTCGAGCGTCAAAGCACGATGAATGGATTTGCTGGTTTACGGACGCCCCCGCGGCGGACGCGATACATGAACTGTTCGCGTCAGCGCGATGTCCGCCGATGAGTTGCCGACATAGATCGCATAGTCGCCTTCGGCAACGGACCAATCGCCGCGGTCGGCGTCCCAGTACGAAAGCGGATGATTGCTCGCCGCCGGATCGATCGTGAACTGCACTCTGGTTTTTTCGCCGGCGGCGAGGCGCACTTTATCGAATGCGACGAGCCGCTTCGGGGGTTCGCCGGTAGACGGTGGCAGTCCGAGATAGACCTGCGGCACCTCCGCGCCGTTGCGCGAACCGCTGTTCTCCACGAAGAATTGAACGAGGAGCGGATGCGTCCCGTCCGATACCTCAGGTGTTGCTTCGAGCTTCGATAATGTGAACGTCGTATAGGAAAGCCCGAAGCCGAACGGGAACAGCGGCTTGATGCCTTGGGCGTCGTACCACCGATAGCCCATCTGCAACCCTTCGGAATAGGTGACCGTTGGTATGCCGTTGACTACTACGCCGGGGTACTGTTCTGGCGTATGTGCCGGCACATCGCCGGCTGCGACGGGAAAGGTTGCCGGCAGCTTGCCTGACGGATTTGCAACGCCGAACAGCAGATCAGCGACGACGTTGCCGTCCTCTTGCCCTGGGTACCAGACAACGAGCACGGTCGGGACTTGATCGATCCACGGCATGAGCACCGGATCGCCGTTCTTGACGACAACGATCGTCTTGGGATTTGCGGCCGCAACAGCGGCAATCAGCGCATCCTGAAACACGCCGCCGTTGTTCGGGAGCGAAAGCGTGGCGCGATCGGTTCCCTCCGATTCGATATCGCCGACCATCACGATGGCGACATCCGATGCACCGGCGAGCGCCGCAGCGCCGGCAGCGTTCGTCCCATCATTGTAGGTCACCGTGGCAGTAGATCCTGCGGCGCTCAGTGCGTTTTGCAATCCTTGCAGCGGCGCAACGGTATAGAGCGGTGCGACCTTCGAGCTGCCGCCACCCCCTGTTAGCGCCACCGCCGTCAGATTCTGCCGTCCGATCAACGCGATCGAATGGAGGACCGACGGGTTGAGTGGCAGGACGCTGTTCGCATTCTTGAGCAGAACGGCACTTTGGTCGCCGATCGATCGCGCGATTTGCCCGTTGCCCACCGCGTCGATTTGCGTGAGCGTGATCGGCCGGTTGAACTGCCCGAAACGAAACATCTGTGTGTATCGCCGCAGCAGCATCGTATTGAGGTTCGCCTCGGCAATCGTGCCGGCCGAAATCGCGGCCGCGATATTGGCAGCCGTGAAGAAGACGCCCGCCGACATTTCGTGGTCAAGCCCCGCCAGAATGGACGCGGCAGTGCTGTGTGTCGCGCCGAAGTCGGATTGCACGTAGCCCTCGTATCCCCATAACCCCCGCAGCGTGTCGCGCATCAGGTTGTTTTCGCAGTTGTACGTCCCTTTGACGCGCGGATACGCGCACATGACGGCCGCGACGTCGCCGTCCTTGACCGACATTTCGAAGGGGAGCAAATAGATCTCGTTCAGCGTTCGCGCATCGATGATCTCGTTGACCGTTCCGCGATTCGCTTCTTGTTCGTTCGCGACGAAATGCTTCGCCATCGCGATGATGTTGTGACTCTGGATCGCGTGGATTTCCTGCACAGCCAGTGCGCCGGCCAGGAAGGGATCCTCGCCGAGGTATTCGAAGTTGCGGCCGCCTTGCGGCACTCGAAGCATGTTCATCCCCGGGCCTTCGACGACGTGCACGCCGACGTTGACCGCCTCGCGTCCGATGAGATCGCCGTATGCATAAGCGAGTGCCGGGTCCCATGACGCGGCCAGCGCGAGCGACGAGGGCAACGCAGTGGCTTGCGCCTGAGGACTGCAATCGCCGGCGCCGATGCCGACGGGCCCGTTGGTGATGCGAAATGTCGGGATTTGCAATTCAGGAATGCCGGGAACGTGACGGCCGCCGTTGCCGCACGAGGGCACTTCGGGAATCGGTCCGGGTTGGCCGTGGATCTGCTCGATTTTCTGCTCGAGCGTCATGGCGGCCACCAGCAACGCTGCG
>DASPYC010000480.1:0-4162 GCA_035636955.1 Casimicrobiaceae bacterium | reverse complement strand
TCCGGCAAGATGAACGTGCCCGGCATGCTGGGCCCATAGCCTTTGCGGTCGCTCGCAAACGATATGGCGCTGGCGCTGCCGGTGACGCCGTGCCACGAGCCGCCAAAGCCCATGACCTCGAAGCCCCTGGTGTACAGCTTCGCCATCTTGATCGCGGCCTCGTTGCTTTCGCTGCCCGTGTTCACGAATAACGATTTGCGCAGCGGCTTCGGAACGATCCGCGCGAGCGCTTCGGCCAACTGCACGACGCTGCGCGGGATCATTCCCGAGAACAGGTGGAGCGCGGTATCGCAACTCTTCTTGATCGCCGCGACGATGTTCGGATGATTGTGGCCGACGGTCGCGCACATCTGGCCGGACGTGAAGTCCAGAATTTTCTTTCCGGCGGCGTCCCAGACGTAGCACCCTTGTGCCTTCTCGACGATTTCCGGGTACACATCGCCGCCGTAACGGATCAGATGCTCACGGAAATCGGAGATCTCTTCACCCTGCACACTCATCGTCGGCTCCCTGCTCTCGAACCCTCCGCACTGCGGCCCGGCACTTCGATGATACGCACGGAATGGCTGGTCGCCGCTCCGGCAAGCGCGGCACCGAACGTTCCAATTCCTCGACGGTCATGAACGGGCGGATGCTCGAAGCGCTGTTCCTCGATGCGGCGGTGTGCAAGAAACGCCGCAAGGTCCCCCGCGTTCGTAGAATCGGTCAGCTCCATGGAAACGGGCTGTGCGACACCGGATGCAGTTTTCCTTCTGCGTAGCGCGCGAACCGGAACGGTGCCAGCAACGCCGACTTGTCGCCGAGCAGCTCACCGGCGACGAGCTCGCCCACTCCGATCATCTTGAAGCCGTGGTTGGAATCGGCGATTACATACACGTTGTCGCGAAAGCGATCGAACACCGGAAAGCTGTCCGGCGTGAAGCAACCGATACCCCCGGAAGGTTCGTGGCGATAGACACCGTGCTGCCCCTCGAAGCGTTTCTGGCAGAACGCGAGCGCGGACGTCCACATGTCGGCGAAGTTGTCCGTCACGACAAACTCGGGCGACTTCGGCCCATACGGATCTACGCGGACGGCGTCCGCGTCGCGTTCGACATTCGCCGGCATCGCGCCGCCCTGCACGCCGTTGAAATGAAAATCAGGCTTGTAATACAGGCCCCACAGCTTGTCGGTGATCAACTTTCCGTCGCGATCAGAATAGAGGGGCGCATCGGTGTCGACGTGTATCACCGGCGGCATGCGGCCGTCGTTCATCTTCTGGTAGTCCGGGTCGACGCCGAGCGTGCCCTCCTGTAACGCCATGTAATGCCACATCCGCACGCCGTCATGCACGCTGCCGTCGCGACCTCTGACGCTGATCGTTTTCGGTAGATCGAGCATGTTCCAGATCGAATTGATCCACGGGCCTACGCCGACGACCACTCGCTCGCAGGCGATCGCGCCGGCATTCGTCTCAACGGCCGCGATCGCGCCACTGCCATTCGCCGAGCGAAATCCCGTGACCGCAACGCCGGTGATGATCTCGACGCCGAGTGCGGTCGCCTTTTTCCCCAGGCCCTGCACCGCCGCGAGATTGTTTGCATACCCGCCGCGCTTCTCATGCAGTACCGACGTGATGTTGCGTGCCTGCCAATCGCTCAGTAGCGCTTTCATGTAGTCCAGCGAAGGACGCTCGCCCTCGATGAAGACGGACTCGTAACCGATCGCTTTCTGCTGCTCGTAAATCGTGCCGACCTGCTCGCGCATCACCTCAGGGCTGATCTGCATGTAGCCGACTGGGTGATAGCTGTACGCTTCCGGATCGCGTTCCCACACCGACACGGAGTGCGCCATCAGCTCACGCATCGCCGGCTGGTAATAATTGTTGCGCACGACGCCGCACGCGATGCCCGATGCTCCCGCACCCACGCCCGCTTTGTCCAACACGACGATGCGCTGCCCTTCTGCGCCGATCGTCTTGCCTTGCGCGCGCAGACGCTGTGCGAGATGCATTCCGGTCGACAGGCCGTGAATGCCGGCGCCGATGATCACGTACGCTGCTTCTGAAGGAAATGTCGACATTTGCGTTCTGCGATTGATCGATCCGATGACGCTACGTGGCCGGCTGCAGCAGCTCTTCCAGCAACGCGGAGTATGCGCGGTTGTCCGGTAGCGCATTGACGACTTCTTCGATTCGCTCCGCACGCGCTTGTCCCAGGACCGGCGCGGCGAGCGCAAAGTACTTCTCGCGCAGCTCGTCGTCGGTAAGGGGACTCTCCGGATCGCCCCGCGCCTCGGCAGGCTCGGAGCGAAGTGTTCGCCCGTTCTTTAGCGCAATTTCCACGCGCGCCCAGCGTTCGGCAGGAAAGCCGCGCGAGAATTCACGATCGTCGGTGAGCGTCATGACCCCAAGCAAACGTCGCACGCGTGTATCTGCGAGCGCCGTTTGATCGATTTCGTCGACACCAAGCCGCCCGAACACCAGCGCAGCGGCGACCGGATACGGCAGGCTGTATTGCGCATCCTCGGTCGTCTGTGGAAGCGCGCGCTCTGAGCCCAGCGCGACCGCTTCGCGAAACGTTGCAACCGAGATGTGCGCAATCTCGTCGGCGCCGAAGCCGTGGACGCGTTGCAATCCAAGCGCCGCTTCGATCGCTGGCTGTGCCCAGCGACAGATGGGATAGGCCTTGAAGTACTGCTCGCGAATGCGCCAACGCGTGCCGAGATCGCCCCACAGCAAACGAACGCCGTCGTCTTCGATGCTGACGGCCGGCGCCCCGGTGAAACCGTCGCGCGCGAGCAGCGCGGCCGTGACGCCCGCATGCGCGCCCCAGCTGGAGCCGTCCTTCAGCATTGTCGGATGTGCGCACACGCGAAGGATCTGTCCGCGGGGACCGATGTACTCGGCAATCCCAAGCGCTTCGCGTAGCCTTGCATTATCGAGATGGAGCAGTCGTCCGACGATGGCCGCGCAGGCAAGCGCGTTCCACGCACCGGAGCAGTGATAATCGGCGACACGTTCATGCAACGCGATGCCGGCGCGTGTGCCGATCTCGTAGCCGAGGACGAGACAGGTGAGAAACTCTGCCCCTGTGCACTGCGCACCGCCGTCGATTGCGGCCAAGAGCGCAGGCAATACCGCAACGCCGGCGTGTCCCTTGGTAAGCACGTGACCGTCGTGTGCGTCGAGCGCGTCGATCGTCGATGCGCCCGCGAATGCCGCGCCGGCGCGGCTCGCACGTCGGCCATCGAACAGGAGGCGCGCTTCGGCGTCGCGGCTCGTCATTTGCGTTGCGGCATACGCATTGGCAATCGAGGTTGCCGGCATTCGAGTGCCGCCCGCAGCCACGCCGATCAGGTCGAGAAGGCAGCGCTTGCTCTGATGCACGACATCGATAGGCTTGGCGTCGAATGACAACGTGCGCACGAAGGTGGCGACATCGATGACGTTTGGCGTCGCTTCCGTCGGCGAAGGAACCGCGACATTCATGACGTTACGGTTTCACTGTAACGCGCGATCAGCTCGCGCTTCAACACCTTGCCGCTCGGATTGGTCGGCAGGCAGTCGACGAAGACGATCCTGCGTGGCCGCTTGTACGACGCGAGATCCCGACTCGAACGGCAGAACGCGTCGATCGTCGCCGCATCGAGGCTTGGCGTCTGCCGAACAACGAATGCCGTGACCACGCTACCCCACTTTTCGTCAGGCAGCCCGACGACCGCAGCCTCTTTCAATCCGGGACAGCGGTAGAGCACTTCCTCGACCTCGCGCGGATAAATGTTCTCGCCACCTGACACGATCATGTCGTCGACCCGGCCGCGAAAATAGAAAAAGCCCTCCTCGTCCTTGCTGACGAGGTCGCCGGTATAAAGCCAGCCGTCACGCAGCTTTGTCGCCGTCTCGACGGGATTGTTCCAATATCCCCACATCACTTGCGGGCCGCGAACGATCAGCTGCCCGATTTCGTTGGGCGCGGCAACCTCGTCGGGGCTTACGTCGTCTTCCGGCCGATGCGCGATGACGCGGCAGGTCGTGATCAATGTCGGCTTGCCGCATGAGCCCAAATGCGGCAGCGCATCCTCGGGATGCAGCAACAGCGCGAGGCTTGCCTCGGTCATGCCGTAACCGTTGAAGATGTTCGGGCAGAACTCGTTGATGACGCGCTCCATCGTCGCGGCGGCG
>DASPYC010000479.1:0-1520 GCA_035636955.1 Casimicrobiaceae bacterium | reverse complement strand
GTGGGCTTTGGGTTTCGCCCGGCAGCGGATTATATGCGCAATTGCAGCCGGGCCCACGGGGGAAAGGGCATCGTCGCGGCGGGCCCACATCGGACCGAATGCTAAACTCCATTTTCCGTTCCATGCGAAGTCGCCAGCCGGCCCATGTTCCAACGCACGCTCACACTTGCGAAGTCCGATCCGGAGTTATGGGAGGCGATCACCGCGGAAAATCGCCGCCAGGAAGAACATATTGAGCTGATCGCGTCCGAGAATTACGCGAGCATGGCCGTCCTGCAGGCGCAGGGTTCGCAGCTCACCAACAAATACGCAGAAGGCTATCCGGGCAAGCGTTACTACGGCGGGTGCGAATTCGTCGACATTGCCGAGCGTCTGGCGATCGACCGCGTGAAGAAGGTGTTTCGCGCCGACGCCGCGAACGTTCAGCCCCATTCCGGTGCGCAAGCGAACCAGGCGGTGTTCTTCGCCGCGATGAAGCCCGGGGACACGATTCTCGGGATGAGTCTTCCGCACGGGGGCCATTTGACGCACGGCTCGCCGGTCAACATGTCCGGCAAGTGGTTCAAGGTGGTCGCTTACGGCCTTGACCTGCAAACCGAGCTCATCGACTACGATGAGGTCGAGCGCCTGGCGCACGAGCACAAACCCAAGCTGATCGTCGCCGGCGCTTCGGCGTACTCGCGCATCATCGATTGGAAGCGTTTTCGCTCCATTGCGGACAGCGTGGGCGCGCTATTCATGGCCGACATGGCGCACTACGCGGGCTTGATCGCCGCAGGCGTGTATCCCACGCCCGTCGGCATTGCCGATTTTTCGACCAGCACGACGCACAAAACGCTCCGTGGACCGCGTGGCGGCTTCATCCTGATGAAGAGCGAGCACGAAAAGGCGGTCAATTCGGCGGTGTTTCCGGGGATTCAAGGGGGGCCCCTGATGCACATCATCGCCGCCAAAGCGGCGGCGTTCGGCGAGGCGATGACCCGCGATTTCATGATCTATCAGGAGCGCGTACTCGAGAACGCGCGCGTTCTGGCGAAAGTATTGCAGGAGCGCGGGCTTCGCATTGTCTCGGGCGGCACGGACTCGCACATGTTCCTGCTCGATCTTCGCGCCAAGCGCATCACGGGTAAAGACGCTGAAGCCGCGCTGGCGCGTGCGCACATCACCGTCAACAAAAATGCGATTCCAAACGATCCCGAGAAGCCGTTTGTCACGTCGGGCATTCGCATCGGGAGCCCTGCGATCACGACGCGCGGGTTCGGTGAGCTCGAATGCGAGGAGCTCGGGCACCTGATTGCCGATGTGCTGGACGCGCCCGCGGACGAAGGGGTGCTGACGCATGTCGGCAACGCCGTCGGGGCGCTGACGCGGCGCTTCCCGGTCTACCGTTGAGATGAAATGTCCGTTTTGCGGTAGCGACGACACGCAAGTCATCGACTCTCGCGTTTCCGAGCCGGGCGACTCGATTCGGCGGCGTCGCCGATGCGCGCAATGTCAAAAACGTTTCACCACCTACGAGA
>DASPYC010000478.1:0-2572 GCA_035636955.1 Casimicrobiaceae bacterium | reverse complement strand
GTTCATTTGCTGCCCGGCGATCCGGCGCGCCTTGCCGCCGGCGTCGATGCGACGCCCGAGACGGTTGAACTCGTACGCAAGGATCTCGGCCTCGACAAACCGTTGCCGCAGCAATTCGTCCGCTTTTTGAACGGCGTCATCCACTGGGATTTCGGTACGTCGCTGCGGACCAAGCGTCTCGTTTCTGAAGAGATCGGCGATCGCTTCATGCCGACGTTCTGGCTGACCCTGTGGAGCATGGTGTGGTCCGTCATCATCGGGATGGCGATCGGCATCGTATCCGCGGTCTTCAGAAACCGGTCTCCTGACCGCATCGGCATGACGCTTGCGGTGTCCGGCATTTCGTTTCCTGCCTTCGCGCTCGGTATGGTCCTGATGCAGATCTTCTCGGTGCAGCTCGGATGGCTGCCCACGGTCGGCGCCGATACGTGGCGGCATTACATCCTGCCGTCGTTGACGCTCGGTGCCGCGGTCGCAGCGATCATGGCGCGTTTCACGCGCTCGTCGTTCGTCGATATCCTCGGCGAGGACTACATTCGCACGGCGCGCGCCAAAGGGCTCGACGAAACGCGCGTCGTCATCAAACACGGCATGCGTAACGCGCTGATTCCCGTTGTTACGATGATGGGGCTGCAGTTCGGCTTTCTTCTCGGTGGATCGATTGTCGTCGAGAAAGTGTTCAACTGGCCCGGTCTCGGCCGGTTGCTGGTCGACGCGGTCGATATGCGCGACTACAAGGTGATCCAGGCGCTCGTGCTTTTGTTCTCGCTCGAGTTCATCCTGATCAATCTGATCGTCGACGTTTTGTACGGCATCATCAATCCGACGATTCGTTACCGATGACGATGGAAGCGGACACCGATCTTGTCGTCAGCGCGCCGGCAGCGACCGTCAGCGACGCGGTGCGGACGCCGTGGACGGAGTTCTGGCGGAAGTTCCGCAAGCAGAAAGTCGCGCTGATCGCAGGTGGATTCGTGGCGCTGCTCGTGCTCATTGCGCTCGCGGCGCCCTGGATCGTTCCGTACGACGCCGAAAACTTTTTTGATTACGACCGCCTGAACGCGCCGCCGTCATTACGACATTGGTTTGGCGTCGATGCACTCGGCCGCGATATTTTCAGCCGCATCCTGATGGGTGCGCGTATTTCGCTCGCGGCGGGATTCGTCTCGGTAGCCGCAGGTGCGCTGATCGGCACGCTGCTCGGCCTCGTCGCCGGCTATTACGAGGGATGGTGGGACCGCGCGATCATGCGCATCTGCGACGTGTTGTTCGCGTTTCCCGGGATCCTCCTCGCGATCGGCATCGTTGCGATTCTCGGCGGCGGCATGACGAACGTCGTCGTCGCAGTCGCCGTGTTCAGCGTGCCGACGTTCGCGCGTCTGGTGCGCGGCAACACGCTCGCGCTCAAGCATTTGACGTTCATCGAGGCGGCGCGCAGCATTGGCGCGTCGGACTGGACGATCATCGCGCGCCATATTTTTCCCGGCACAGTCTCCGCTGTCGTCGTTTATTTTTCATTGCGGATCGGCACATCGATCATCACGGCGGCGAGCCTCTCATTCCTGGGCATGGGCGCCCAACCGCCTACGCCGGAATGGGGGGCGATGCTCGACGCGGCGCGCTCGGACATGCTGACCGCGCCGCACGAGGCGATCTTCCCCGCGCTCGCGATTTTTTTCACGGTGCTCGCGTTCAACTTGCTGGGCGATGGTCTCCGCGACGCGCTCGACCCGAAGATCGAGCGGCGCTGAGCGCAGGCTGCCAGGCAAACCGGCGGCGTTAGGTTCCTTTTGCGCCGCCGTTCGGCCAGCCTGTTCGATTAGGGAAACTTGTCTTCAGAAATCCTGATACGTTTCAGCAAGCAGGCAATGACACCTCCCGAATTTGTGGGAAGCCCGTTGATGATGCTACCCCCGTCGGATATGACGTAGTCAATAGCCAACGTCCCCGCCCCGTTTCCGCCAACCGTGTTCGCATAGGTGATCTTTCCGGTGCAGTTGGCTTCGTTGTTCGCTTGTCCCTGCAGCTGTTGCGGAACGACATTTCCTCCGAGATTGATAGAACCCTCGCAAGTCCAATAGGCATCGCGGGTTGCTTTGCAGGTGCCGAGCAAACGCACCGGCGTCACCTCGGGTAACGGCAACTCCCCTTCGCACGTGTAGACCCAATACCCGCGTGTAGTTTGCGGGGTGCATAGCGGCGCCGCCGCCGATGCGGAAGCCTGGAGACATGTAATCAAAGCGAAGAGCCACGACGTTTTCATTGCGAACTCCCTGACGTGAAGGTTGAACTGGGCCGACCGTGGCAACGCTCACGGTCGACTTGTGTACTGCGCAGCCTTAAGATCGACCAGCATCGATTACTTCTGGGTCGAAGTGAAGAACGTAATCACCGACTTCCCCGAAGAGGAGATCTTTGCCAACTACTCGCGGTGGGCGTCGACGCGTGTCGTACGCAGGCCGCCGGATGCGCAATATCCGAATCTTCCCGGCACCATCGATTATCTAATTCTCAACTTCGTGAATGTCGGCAAGCTGCAAACCTCGGGCGTCGACGCCAACATCGAGTATCG
>DASPYC010000477.1:0-1624 GCA_035636955.1 Casimicrobiaceae bacterium | reverse complement strand
ACCGTCACGTGCCGCAGCGCCGGCGGCGCCGATGTATTTTGTCGTCGTGTGCGCTGCCGCCGGTATTTTCCTGCCGGACTTGCCGGCCCTTTCGCTCTTCGACGATGGCGCTCTCTCGCTGTGGCGCGAATTTGCGCGTGTCGCAGGGCGGGAGCGTCGGTTGACATGGGACGAGCTCGACGCGCGCAAGATTGCCGAGGATCGGCTTCGCGAATTGGTCGAAACCGTCAACGCGCTGTCGAGCGCGCAGCACAAATGCGCAACGCTCGAAGCGACTCTCGGAAAAATCCAGGTGGACTACGAGCGTGTGCTTGCGGAGCTCGTCCGGACCCAAGCCGAGTTCCATCGCGAAGCCGCCGCACTCGAAGAGACGCGCGCGCGGCTCGCGTATCGCGAAACGCTTCCCGGCTGGCTGCGCTGGCCGCTGGGCGTGGCGCGGCGAAGACTGGTGGTGCGCGGATGACAACCTCGATCGACGTGATCGTTCCCGTATTTCGCGGGTTCGATGCGACGCGGCGCTGCATCGAAAGCGTGCTGTCGTCCTCCGTCAGGGTGCACTATGAGCTCGTCATCGTCGACGATGCGAGCCCCGAGCCGCCAATCGTCGACTATGTCCGCGATCTTGCTGAACGCGGTCGCGCGACGCTCATTGCGCAGCCGACCACGCAGGGTTTCGCCGCTGCGATGAATCGTGCGTTCGCGCTGCACCGCGATCGCGACAAGGTCGTTCTCCATGCCGACGCCGAGGTGGCCGGTGATTGGCTCGATCGATTGACGCAGCACGCGAGTGCGCAGGGGATCGGCGTCGTCGGCACGTTCACCAACGCCGTCGGCACGGCGATCCATCTGCCACGCCGGAACGACCATTCGCTTCCCGACGGTTACACGACGGCGACGCTCAACGCACTGTTCGTGCATGCGAATGGCGGTCAAAGCGTCGCGCTGCCGATCGTCCACGGACCGTGCCTCTATTTCCGGCACGAGTGCGTTGCCGCGGTCGGATCGTTCGACGCAGCGTTGCTCGGCAGCGATTACGGCGTGGAGATCGACTTCTGCCTTCGGGCCGACAGCGCGGGCTTTCGCCATCTCATCGCCGGCGACGTATTCGTCGGACACCTGGGTCACACGTCTTTCGGCGAACACGCATCGAACGAGCTTGCGGAGCGCGCGCAGCACGCGCTTTCGAAGCTGTACCCATCATATCCCGAACAGAAACGCGCGCTTGCGAAGAGCGATCCGACGCAAACGTTCGCGCGACGCGTCGATCTGTTGCGGCTTGCCGAGTTGCCGAAGCAGATCCTGGTCTTCATTTCGCACCCATGGGGCGGCGGTATTCGCCGCTACATGAACGATCTTGCTGCGTTGCTCGCCGAGCGCGCCGAAGTGCTCTACATCGAGCCGGCCGAAGAGAACCTGGTAAAGCTCTACTGGCCGCGCGACGGAGAGAGCTTTGCCGCTTACTTCCGCTTCCCCGACGAGCTGACGCTCCTCGCCGACGTGCTGAAAGCGATTGGCGTCGCGCGATTGCATTTCCATCACGTGCACGGCCTGCCGCGCGCAATTCTGGACTTGCCCACGGCTGTCGGCGTGCCGTTCGATTGCACGCTGCACGACTATTTTGCGA
>DASPYC010000476.1:0-2104 GCA_035636955.1 Casimicrobiaceae bacterium | reverse complement strand
GGAAAGCCGAGAATCGCGGACGTTTCCCCGACCTCCTTGATCCCCAGCGCGCCGGCCGCCGTACGCCATGCGATCAAGGCGCCAAAAAGTCCGACAAGGAGCGAGCCCAGCGCGTCAAGCGCGGCGACTTTGCGGGTTCCCAGGTTGTGCGTGAAGAAATCGACCTTCACGTCGCCGCGCACCATATGGCAATAGGCGAAGAACGCCGCTGACGCGAACGCCGCACCCATCTGCAAGAGCTCGACGTCGCCCGGAACCGTCCACGAAAAAACCTTGCGGCCGACGATCGACACGATCTCCATCACGACCATCGCGACGAAAACGAGGCCGCCTGCGATCGCAACATATTTCGATACGCGCAGCAAAAGACGGCCTCCGGGACCGAGCTTCGGTCCCGGTGCTTGCTCGGCACCGATAATTTCAGCTTCGTTCATTGATCTGCCACGCCCGCTGTGCTCATTCGATCAACGTGCGCAGTTATCGGGCAGCCGCACGGCCTGAATGCGCTTCGGGTCGTCCGCGTGGCGGCGCGCGAAGCTCATTCCGCCCGCATTGTAGGGTCGATCCCGGGCAATAGGCGGTGCCCCGTATGGTCACGCAATTCCAGCGCCGTATTCCCGACGTATCTTGGCTCCGGATCGGCGTTTCACATTTTCCCCGAGGGCGCGCCGCCGAATCGGCAACCCGACGTAGTTTTCGGCCAAGGCGGTCTGGAACGCGGGCGAGCTTGCCACTTGGTTCAGCTGCGCGAACTGCAGGCGCTGCTGAAAGGGATCCCGATCATCGTAACGGTGCAGCATCGATGTCATCCACCACGAGAAATGCTCGGCCGCCCACACGCGTTCGAGCGCCATGGCCGAATATTGCTCGAGCCCGTCACGCCGACCGGTCGCATAGTAGTCGATCAACGCGTCCGACAGCACGCGTACATCGGCGACCGCAAGATTGAGCCCCTTCGCACCCGTCGGCGGCACGATATGCGCGGCATCGCCGGCGAGAAACAGTGTGCCGAACTGCATCGGTTCCAGCACGAAGCTTCGCATCGCGATGATGCCCTTCTGAAAAATCGGCCCTTGCTGCAACTCCCAGCCGTCGTCAGTTTCGAGCCTCGCTGCGAGCTCGGCCCAAATGCGTTCGTCGGGCCATTGATCGACCGAATCTTCCGGGTTGCACTGAAAGTACAACCGCTGCACTTCACGCGATCGCGTGCTCACGAGCGAAAATCCGCGTTCATGAGACGCGTAAATCAATTCCGGCGAATACGGGGGTGCCTTAACGAGAATGCCGAACCAACCGAATGGATACGCGCGTGCAAACTCCTGACGCGCAGCAGGCGGGACGGAAGGCCGGCACACGCCGTGATAGCCGTCGCAACCGGCAATGAAATCGGCGCGGAGCTCGCACCCGCGCTCGTCATGCTCGAAGCGGATGCGCGGCTTCGCCGAGTCGAAGTCGTGAATCGCGACGTTGCGCGCGTCGAACACGATCGCTCCATTCGCCGCGAGCCGCGCATGAATCAGATCCTTGATCACTTCGTGCTGCGCGTACAGCATGATCGCGCGGCCATCGGTCAATTCCGACAACGGTATCCGATGACCGCGACCGGCGAATCGGAATTCGATCCCGTGATGCAACGCGCCTTCGCGTAGCATCCGCTCGCCGACGCCGGTCTCGATCAGTAGATCAGCCGTTCCCTGCTCCAGCACTCCTGCGCGCAATGTCGCTTCGACATCGGCACGGCTGCGCGATTCGAGCACGACCGATTCGATGCCGGCCAGATGCAGCAGATGCGAGAGCAGCAATCCGGCCGGCCCCGCGCCGACGATGGCGACTTGCGTGCGGGCCGGCGCGGAGACTTGCTCGGTCATTCAATGCATGTCAATCGTCGTTCCCACCGTCGGTGCGCGCACAGACGAAGTTCGACGCATCATCGGTGCTGCCGCTGCCGGTGTAGACGGCGAACTTCGGGTACGGACACAACGGCCTCGACTGCGTGACGACGCCGCCGCTCGTCTTTGTCGCGAGGATCGTGTCGGGCGCTTGACCGTGCTCGACCCAGTTCACGACGGCGTCGAACAGCCCCTGAGCCTGCGGACCGTTGCCG
>DASPYC010000475.1:0-1726 GCA_035636955.1 Casimicrobiaceae bacterium | reverse complement strand
CAGCACGGCCTCATTCATCGCTTGCCAACCCGACGTCGATACGAGCGCGCCGGACGTTACCGACGAGATCGCCATCGTCGCGAACACGATGAAATCGTTGATGCCCTGCGCGCGCAACTGCCGATGTTGATCAACGCGCCCGTCATGAACCCGGTACGCCGGCCCACCTTGGCCATCCACAACGACAGCGGCAGCGTCGACACTGCCGATCCGAGAACGTACGTCGTCACGCCGAGCGTCGCCAGCGCTTTGTTGTCCGCGAGCGCGTAGCCGGCCAGACCGTTCATCGTGATCAGGCCCGCAGCGTTGATCAGCAGCAGCGCTTGGCCGCAGGAGAGAAGAAAGATGTCGCGGTAGGAGGTGCGCACGAGAGTGGCCTGACCGCGCGCTCGCGGCTGCCCGCGCGAAGGTCGTATGATAAAGCGATGTCGACCGAGCCGCCGGTGCGCGAAATCCTGACGTTCTGGTTCGGCGAGCCACCGCTCGTCGAACGCGACGTCTGGTTTCGCAAAGATTCGGCGTTCGACGCGACGATCCGCGCGCGTTTCGGCGAAGCGATTGCCTCGGCCTGTGCCGGCGCATTCGGCGAATGGTGTCACGATCCGCATGGCGCGCTGGCGCGCGTGATTCTCCTCGATCAGTTCACCCGCAATGTATACCGAGGAACCGCCGAGGCCTTTTACGGCGACGAACGCGCGCTCGCAACGGCCGATGACGCCATTGCCAAAGGATTCGACCGCGCGCTTGCACCCGTGGAGCGCTGGTTTCTTTACATGCCGTTTGTCCACAGCGAGGACCCCGCAATGCAGGAACGGGCGCTGGCACGGTTTGACGCGCTCGCGACGGAAACGGGTCTCGCGTCTCCGCTCGAATGGACGAAGCGGCACGCCGACGTGATCCGCCGCTTCGGACGCTTCCCTCATCGCAATGCGATTCTCGGCCGCACGTCGACGCCGGAAGAGATCGCGTTTCTCGCGACACAGGGCTCGACGTTCTGATGACGGCGTCGCACTTCTGAATCCATGGAAACGATCGAGCTCGCGCTACTCCTGTTTGTCGCCGTCGCCGCGTTCGGTGCGATGGCGAAGTGGATCGTGCTGCCGTTGCCGATCATCTTGACCACTGGCGGCGCGTTGCTGTCGTTCATACCGGCGCTGGGATCGGTGCGGCTCGATCCAGACATTTTTTTTCTGCTGTTCGTTCCTCCGCTGCTCTTTAGCGACGGCTGGCTTTTCCCCAAACGCGAGTTCGTAGGATATCTTCGACCGATCCTGTTGCTCGCGTTCGGACTCGTCGCGGCGACGGTCGTTGCCGTCGGGTATCTGATGCACTGGCTCGTTCCGGCGTTGCCGCTTGCCGCCGCGTTCGCGCTCGGCGCGATCGTGTCGCCGACCGACGCGGTTGCAACCGCTGCGGTGACCGAACGCTTGCCGCTGCCATCGCGCGTGACGCACGTCGTCAACGGCGAAAGCCTGATCAACGATGCCTCCGGGCTCGTCGCATTCAAGTTCGCCGTTGCAGCGGTCGCCACCGGCGCCTTCTCGTTCCTCGACGCCAGCGGGCAATTGGTAATGATTGCAGGCGGGGGCGTCCTCGCCGGCGGTGCGGTCGCCGTCACGATCGGCGCATTGCGCGTTCGCCTCAAGCGCTTCTGCGTGGATGATCCGACGATCCAGACCATCATTTCGCTACTCACGCCGTATGCCGCGTATTTGGTTGCCGAGCA
>DASPYC010000474.1:0-4625 GCA_035636955.1 Casimicrobiaceae bacterium | reverse complement strand
CGAGCTGACGACGATTTCGTTGTCGTATACGTTCTTCGAAGTCGAGGGCAATGGGAGCTAACAAAGTGGGGTCAGAGACGACTTTCGCGAATGTCGACCTGAAGATGGACACGTGAGGAAAGTCGTCTCTGACCCTACTTTGTTTACGGGAGCACCGAACATGAACGCAGCCGCGACGCCCGGCGCCAAGCCGTATTACTACGTGCCGCATCCCTCGCATTGGCCGATCACCGGCGCGTGCGCGCTACTGCTGCTCGCGCTTGGCGCGACGTGCTGGGTGAACAGCATCTCGTTCTGGCCGTGGCTCGTCGGCGCCGGCTTCCTGGTGCTGCTGGTGATGCTGTTCGGCTGGTTTGGCACCGTGATCGGCGAGTCGCAGGCGCGGCTCTACAACAAGAAGGTCGACTCTTCATTCCGCTGGGGCATGAGCTGGTTCATCTTCAGCGAAGTCATGTTCTTCGCGGCGTTTTTCGGCGCGCTCTTTTTCATCCGGAACATTTCAGTGCCCGGTCTGGGCGACGCGCTGACCGGCCGCGTGCTGTGGCCCGACTATGCGTTGCAATGGCCGACGGTCGGTCCGTACTTCAAGGAGCAGTTCTCGCCGATGGGCGCGATGGGCATTCCACTGCTCAATACGATCATCCTGTTGACGTCCGGCGGCACGTTGACGATCGCACACCACGCGCTCAAGGCAGGACACCGCGGCGCGCTCAACTTCTGGCTCTTCATCACCATCGTGCTGGGCTTTACGTTTCTCGGCTTTCAGGCGCACGAGTACACGCATGCGTATACCGAGCAGAACTTGAAGCTTTCGACCGGTGTCTACGGTTCGACTTTCTTCATGCTGACCGGCTTCCACGGCCTGCACGTGACGATCGGCGCCACGATGCTCACCGTCATGCTGGGGCGGACGCTCAAAGGCCATTTCGACGCCGAGCATCATTTCGCGTTCGAAGCCACGGCGTGGTACTGGCACTTCGTGGACGTTGTGTGGCTGTTGCTGTTCGTGCTCGTCTACTGGATGGCATGACGGCTTAGTCGCAAACCGGCAATCAGCGGAGCCCCGTGGGCGCGATCCATCCCATCCAGTACGAGAACACGAGAAACCCTACCAGGCTCGCCGACAACAGCACGCGCACCGCCAGCGCGATCACGACGCGATTGCCGCGGCCACGATCGCGGTACAGAAATACGCCCGCAACGATAAGCGCTGTGACGACGGCAACGAGCCCGATGATGACAACGATTCTCATGACGGGCCAGTGTAGACCTGTTGGCGATGCACATCGACGGGCACGTGACTGAGTTGCCGGCAGCGCGTGCGCGCATCTATGCTGGATGGCCGCCGATGTTGCCGACGTTTGCGATGTTGTTAGCGGTTGCGATTTTTGTGACCGCAGGCAATTGGCAGCGTGCCCGGATGGATGCGAAAGAGTCGTTGCGCGCGCAGCTCGACGCCGCGACCGCCCGTGGGCCGGCGCCGTTGCCGCAAGATGTCGTTGATTGGTCCGCTTGGCGTTTTCGTCCGGTCACTGCGACCGGGACGTTCGACGCCGATCATCAGATCCTGATCGATAACAAAGTTCACGAGGGCAACGTCGGCTTCGACGTCGTGACGCCGCTCCGCTTGAACGATGGCCGTATCGTTCTCGTCGATCGTGGATTTGTCCCGGCGGGACCGTCGCGCCAAATGCTTCCAACCGCTCCGCCGCCCTCCGGAAGCGTCACGGTTCGCGGGCGCATCAATTTGCCGGCAACGCAGTATTTCGAGCTCGGGCACGAAATGCCGGCGGGACCGTTGTGGCAGCACTTGGATGTCCGGCGATATGCCGAAGCGACGCGTCTATCGGTGTTGCCGGTTGTGATCGAGGCAACGATGCCCACCGGCGGCGACGACGCGCTCGCGCGCGATCGGCCGGCGCCCGACCTCGGCATCGAGCGGCATCGGATTTACATGGTCCAGTGGTATGCATTCGCCGCGATGGCGCTCGCGTTCTGGGCTTGGTTCGTGTTGCGACCGCGTTTGTTCCAATCATGACGGAAGGTTTGTCCGAGGCCACCCAGAACAAACCTTCGCCGGGCGCCCGGCGCACGCTTTTGTTGATTGCCGCGATCGGTATCGCACCCATCGTCGCCTCGTATACCGCGTACTATCTGTGGCCACGCCAAGCGCGCGTCAATTATGGTGAATTGCTGTCGACACGGCCCGCGCCCCCGATCGAAGGCATGCGCAGCGATGGACGCCGGTTCCGGTTGCAAGATCTTCGCGGCCGATGGGTGTTGCTGATGTCGTCGCAGGCGCGGTGCGATGCGATCTGCGAGCGGATGCTGTACGCGATGCGACAGGCGCGAACGATTCAGGGGGGCGATCAGGACCGCGTCGCGCGCGTCTGGCTCGTCACCGGCGAAGACGACGCCCCGCCCGCGTTGCTCGCACAGCACCCAGGACTCGAAGTGGTTCGCATTACCGAACCGGCGCACGCGAACCTTTTAACGTCCGATGGGCGGATCTATTTGATCGATCCACTCGGCAATTGGGTGCTGGCATGGCCGACCGATCCCGACATCAAAGCATTGGCGAAGGACCTTGGCCGCGTGCTGCGTGCATCGCAGATCGGCTAAGCACGTTCCCGCGGGGACGGGAATAAACACAACGCTGCGATGGTAAAATCAGCGATTCCAATGAGTCGAATTGCGCCCGCTTTTCCACGCGCTTGCCTTGAATCCCCGTCTAACGGTATTCGATGACCACGCTCGCACTCGCGCCCCACCGCTTCCGTCAGTTTCTCGCGCTCACGAAGCCGCGTGTCGTGTCATTGATCGTGTTCACTGCTGTGATCGGAATGTTTCTCGCGGCGCCGGGGATACCGCCGGCGCACGCAGTGCTGTTCGGAACGGTCGGCATCGCCCTCGTCGCGGGTGCGGCGGCGGCGATCAATTGCCTGGTCGAACAGAAGATCGACGCCGTGATGCGGCGAACGCGCGGCAGACCGTTGCCACGCGGCGAGCTCACGTCGCTGCAAACGCTCGTCTTCGCGTGCGTCGTTGGAACTCTGGGATTGTGGATCTTGTTTCGCTTCGTGAACCCGCTGACGATGGGACTCACGTTGGCAACCTTTGTCGGCTACGCAGGCGTCTACACCGTGTTGCTAAAGCCCGCGACGCCGCAGAACATCGTGATCGGCGGCGCGGCCGGCGCGATGCCGCCGATCTTGGGCTGGGCCGCGGTCACCAACGACGTCGCACCGGAAGCGCTGCTTCTGTTCCTGATCATCTTCATCTGGACGCCGCCGCATTTCTGGTCGCTCGCGCTCTATCGTCGTGACGATTATGCGCGGGCCCGCCTTCCGATGCTCCCTGTCACCCACGGCCCGCGCTATACGCAACTGCAGATTGTGCTATATACGCTCGTCCTGTTCGCGGTGTCGCTTCTGCCCTATGTAGTCCGGATGAGCGGCGTGCCGTACTTGGTTGCGGCGATGGCGCTCGGCGCCGCATTCGTGCATCACGCGTTGAAGCTCTACCGTGCTTACAGCGACGCGCTCGCCCGCGCGACGTTCCGCTTTTCGATCCTCTATCTCGCCGCGTTGTTCTCGGCGCTGCTCCTCGATCACTATTGGCGCTAGGTTGCTAGCTGGGCCACCGTTTCTCCTATGCGTGTCTTGCTGAATACGTTCCGCTTGGTGCTGGCAGCGACGTTCTGCTTCGCTCTCGCGTCGTGCACGCCGCAAGGCGCGAAATTTCAGTCGTCGGACGTGACGGGGTCGTCATTCGGGCACGATTTCGCGTTGCGCGATCCCGCCGGAAAAGAACGCACGCTCGCCGATTTTCGCGGGAAGGCGGTCGTCGTTTTCTTCGGCTATACGCAATGTCCCGACGTCTGCCCGACAACGCTCGCTGCACTTGCCGAAGCGATGAAAAAACTCGGTCCCGATGCGGACCGCGTGCAGGTGGTGTTCATCACCGTCGATCCCGAACGCGACACGCCCGATTTGTTATCGAAGTATGTGCCCGCGTTCGACCCGCGATTTGTCGGATTGCGCGGAGATGCCGAGCAAACTGCACGCACTGCAAAGGAATTCAAGATCCTGTATCAGAAGCAGCCTGGCGCATCGCCTGGCAGCTACACGATGGATCATTCGGCGGGGACGTTTATTTTCGATCCGCAAGGTCGCTTGCGGCTTTACGTCGGACTCGCGCAGGGTCCCGACGTGTTCGCGCACGATATTCGCGTGCTCTTGAACGCGGGCTGACGATCGGACGACCACGAGCGCCGAAGGGCCTCGGCCTCTTTGGGACTGCGATGAGAATCGATGCGGCGAGAGTCGGCCTTGTGTGCCGACTCGCATTGGCGGTCGATCCCCGCCTCGCGGGGACCCTCGCCGGCTGCTCGCGTCACTACCCCTCGGGGTCCTATTTTTGCCGTTCGATCAGCTCGATCTTGTAGCCGTCCGGATCCTGGACGAAGGCAATAACCGTCGTCCCGCCTTTCACCGGACCGGCCTCGCGCGTGACAGCGCCTCCGTATTTCCCAACTGAGGCGCGCACCATCGCACACGTCGCCGCCGCATCGTCGACTTCGACGGCAATGTGCCCGTAGCCATCGCCGAGATCGTAGCGGTCGA
>DASPYC010000473.1:0-3065 GCA_035636955.1 Casimicrobiaceae bacterium | reverse complement strand
TACGCGCTGGGAACGATCGGCCCCGAGCAGTTCGATGCGTTCTTCGTCAAATACGATGTGCGGCTGTCGCTCGAGTACGGATCGAATCGCGGTCGCACGCCGGTGGCCGAAACCGCGGTCGTGCGCGAGCTCGAAAACTATTGCAAGACGACGATCCGGTGCTGAGCCCGATTGCAGCGAGCGCCGATGCGGCAATCGTCGTTCGCGACCTCGTCAAGCGGTACGACGGCGTGCTTGCCATCAACGGCGTGTCTTTCACCGTTCGGCGCGGGACGACGACGGCGCTCCTCGGTGGCAACGGCGCCGGCAAAACAACGACGCTGTCGATACTCCTCGGGTTGCTCACGCCGACCTCCGGAACCATCAGCGTCCTCGGTGTCGACATGCTGCGGTCACGCTACAAGGCGCTGCCGCGGATGAATTTCACCTCGCCGTATGTCGACTTGCCGAAACGTCTGACCGTGCGCGAAAACCTGCGCGTATTCGCCGATCTCTATGGCGTTGTGAATCCGCGCGAAAGGATCTCCGAGCTTGCCGAAGAATTCGATCTTGCGCTGCTGCTCAAGCGGCCGTATGGCGAATTGTCGGCGGGCCAGCGCACGCGCGTGTCGCTCGCCAAGGCGTTGATCAATCGGCCCGAAGTTCTGCTGCTCGACGAGCCGACGGCATCGCTCGACCCGGACATCGGCGATCGGATGCGCACCTATCTCGAGACCTATCAGCGTGCGAGCGGCTGCACGGTTCTGCTCGCTTCGCACAACATGATGGAAGTTGAGCGGATGTGCGACGACGTGATCATGCTGCGCGCAGGCCTTCTCGTCGATCAAGGTGCGCCCGACGCGCTGGTTGCGCGCTACGGTCGCGACAGCATGGAAGAAGTGTTTCTGGATATCGCGCGCGGACGGCCAAGTCTCGACGATGCGAACACCGCGGCCACGGAGGGCGTGCGATGAGCGACGGGCAACCCACGCTTGCGTTATATCCGCAGACCGGCGTAGCCGCCTCCGCTCGGCGCGTTCGCGCGTTGATTCGTCGCCATGCCTACCTGTTGCTCAAATCCTGGCCTCGCCTCGTCTCGATGACCTATTACCCGACCGTGACGATGGTCCTGTGGGGATTCGTGACGATCTACCTCAAGCCGACGAACAATTTCCTGCAAAGCGCACCCGGTTTTTTCCTCGGCGCCGTGCTGTTGTGGGATGTCCTGTTCCGCGGCCAACTCGGCGTGTCGCTGACATTCATCGAGGAGCTCTATGCGCGCAATCTGGGCAATCTTTTTGTCAGTCCATTGCGTCATTACGAATTGATCGCCGGTCAACTGGTGATGAGTATCCTTCGCACGCTGATCGGCGTCGGAGGCGCGTGCGTGTTTGCGTGGCTGCTGTTTCACTATTCGATCTTTTCGTACGGGCTTCCGCTGATCGCGTTCTTCGCGAACCTCTTGATGTTCGGCTGGGCGATCGGCCTCGCCGTTTCGGGAATGGTGCTGCGCTGGGGATTGGGTGCCGAGGAGCTCGCCTGGGCCGCGATCTTTCTGTTCGCGCCCGTGTCCGGCGTCTATTACCCGATCGGTGTGCTGCCCGCTGCTCTGCAGACAATCGCGTACACGCTCCCGTCGGCGTATGTATTCGAAGGGATGCGCGCGGTGCTGTTGACGCAGACCTTCCGATGGGACCTGTTGCTCCGCGCGTTTGCCCTCAACGTCGTTTGGGTTGCGATCGGAATTGCGCTCTTCCGCGTTGCGATCGCTTATGCGCGTAAGCGCGGGATGCTGCTGCAGATGGGCGAATAATTGCGAACTCGCAATTAAGGTTGCGCCCACATCTGCACGAGCCGGTGATAGCACGCGGTCAGTCGGATGATCTCGGGTGTCTGCCCGCGTTCTTGTTGCAACACCGAAAGCACCTGCGAAATCTCGAACAGCAACGTACGCTGCTCGTGATCGCGGACGAGGCTCTGGATCCAGAACACCGCGCCGAGACGCGCGCCGCGTGTGACCGGCGCGACATAGTGGACGCGTGTCGACGGATAGAGAAATAAGTCGCCCGCCGGCAGTTTGACGGCCTGGCGTCCGGCGGACGATTCCACGATCAGCTCGCCGCCGTCGTAGTCGCTTGGATCGGACAAGAATAGCGTCCCGGACATATCGGTCCGCAACGGTTCGTTTCCGCCCATCAGTGAATTGTCGACATGCGGTCCATATTCCATGCCCGGTGCGTAGCGGTTCATCAGCGGTTGGCTGACGCGCCACGGGAAAGCCGCGGCGGCGAAGAGTGCATTGCGTTGCAACGCTTTCATGACCCGAGCGGCGATGGCGCGGCCGTCGTCGGTCGTTTCGTCGACTTGCTGATTGCGTTTCTGTTGCGCGGCGGATGCGCCGGCCGTGACCCGTCCGTCGAGCCAAGGCGCGCGCACCGCGAGATCGCGCAATTCGCTCAACTCGCCTGTCGACAGAATCTGTGGAAGATGAAACATCGGTTATCGGTAGACGAGGTTGCTACATGACCAACGCAGCCGCAACACGACGTTCCTCGGCAACGAGGATATTGAAAGTTCGACAGGCGGCGCCGGTGTCCATCACCTCGACGCCGACGTGCGCCGACGAGAGGGCCGCTGTCAATCGCGGATGCGGGAATCGCTGGATCGCGCCAGTTCCCAGCAGCACGATTTCGGGCTTGTAATCGAGCAATCGCGCGAAATCGAGTTCCACGAGCGCGTCAAAGCCTGCCGGCGCCCAGCCTTTAACGATGGTATCGGGCAGCAGCACGATGTTCTCGCGATATTCGTCCATTCCGATGCGTATCCAGCCAATGCCAAAGCCCGTTACGATATTCGAGGCGGGAGTCTGAAGGTGAAGTTTCATTGTTGCGGAATTCGGCCCCCACGCTTGCGGCCTCAGTGGCCAATGAGGCCGCTGCGCTGCCTCCGAGGGGGTAATTCGCGCCCTTGGGACGGCCCGGCGGCGCTCATAGCACGCGAAAATTGCGGCAACTTCGCCAATTGGTTAGGATTATAGATAGTTGTCGTTGCCTTCTCGCCGCCGCCTTCACGCGCCCTGCGGCCCG
>DASPYC010000472.1:0-10833 GCA_035636955.1 Casimicrobiaceae bacterium | reverse complement strand
TGGCTGGCAGCAATGGAGAACATTCCAAGACACTCGAGAGTTCGAAGAGTTAGACGCGCAAATTCTCTCGTCCGACCTCCCGATCGATGCCTACCTGGACCGGGGATTCCAGAATTGGCTCAAGGCCTCATTCGAACGCTGATCGCCGTCAGCGCGGCGATCGTGTTGCTTGCGGCGCCCGTCGCCCACGCCCAGATCACGTTTAAGTCGCCCTCGTGGGGCGAACTGTCGCCGCAGGAAAAGCAGGTGCTCGCGCCGCTCGCCTCCGATTGGGACAAAATCGACGGCACGCGCAAACAGAAGTGGCGTGGCGTCGCGCAGCGCTATCCGACGATGCAGCCCGACGAGCAGCAGCGCATCCAGCAGCAGATGCGCACATGGTCGCAACTGACTCCCGAGCAGCGGGCGGTCGCGCGCCAGCAGTACAAGACGCTGAAGTCGTTGCCGCCCGAAAAAAAGGAAGAGGTACGGCAGAAGTGGCAGGAGTACCAGAATCTGCCGCCGGAGCAGAAGCGCGAACTTGCTGCGAAGCCCGCCAATGGTCGTTCCACCGCGCCGATGCGTGCGCCGCCTCAAACCCCACCCCCGCCACCGCCCGGCGCTCCGGCACGGTAGCGAAAATCGCGTCCACATCCGGAATCGCGTCACCGCCAGCCGGGTTGGCGCGGCGTCTTGCGGGCGTGCTGTACGAAGCGCTCCTGATGGCGGCAGTGTTGGTCGTCGTCAATTTCCTGTTACTGCCGCTGGTCTCACCAGGGAGCGCATTGATTGCGCATTCGCTGACCGTGCCCGATTTGCCGACCCGCGTGATCCTGTTCTGCACGATGTTTGGTATCGCCGCGATCTATTTTGTCTGGTGCTGGACCGGCGGTCGGCGCACATTGCCGATGAAGACATGGCAAATTCGATTGGTCGGTCGTGGCGACGCGCCGCTCAATTACAAGACGGCGTTCGTCCGTTATCTCGCCGCGTGGATCGGACCGGGATTGGCGCTCGTCACTTACATCATCGGGAAGCCGTACGGGCTTGGAGGTGTCGCGCTGGTTCCGCTCGCGCTCAACTATCTCGCCGCATTCGTCGACCCGGACAAACAGTTCCTGCACGATCGCATCGCGGGGACACGGATCGTGCAGGGCTCGTGACGACCACTCGCGATTCTTCCCGGCTGCGTCAATGGGCGATGCTGCGCCCCACGCGCTTGGCGCGGTACATCGCGGCATCGGCGTTCTTCAGTAAATCGCTCGCTTCGATGCCGTCGTCGGGAAAGCGACTGACACCGATGCTGCAAGTGATCCGCAACTCACGGCCTGCGACTGACATGGGCTCCGCAACAGTCGTATGAATTCTCTTGACGATCGCGGCGATCGCATCGTCGCTGAGATCTGCTCGCGTCAGGGCAATGACGAACTCATCGCCGCCCAATCGGGCAATCGTGTCGCCTTCACGAAGGCACGATTGCAGTCGAGTCGCCACATTCCGCAAGAGCTCGTCTCCGGCCGTGTGACCGAGCGTATCGTTGATCAATTTCAGCTGGTCGAGATCGGCGAACAGGACGATGAACGGCCGGCGCGAAGGCGACGCCTCGGCAATGACATGCGCCAATCGTTCGTCGAATAGCGCGCGGTTGGGCAAGCCGGTGAGCGCGTCGTAGTTCGCGAGCCGATGCAACTGCTCCTGATGAGCGATGGCGGCGGTCACGTCATGCACAATCATGACGGTGTGAGTGATATCGCCTCGATCGTCAAGAACGGGCGCGATGAACAAGTCGTTCCAGAATGGACTGCCGTCTTTCCGATAATTGCGCAACAGCACGCGGACCTCGCGTCGCGCGCGCAGCCCTTCGCGGACGGTTGTCATCGCCGGATCATCGCCGTCAGTGCGCAGCAAAGAATGGAAGTTACGCCCGAGAATCTCATCCGCGGATAAGCCGGTGATCTTTCGAAACGCCGGATTGGCATATTCGACGGGACATTCCGGGTCCCGATGATCGACGATCAGAATTCCGTTGATGCTCGATTCGATCGCGAGGCTGCGCAGCCGCAACGATTGTTCTGCCGCGCGTCGCGGTGTGAGGTCACGCAAGTGCGCCGTAAAAACTGGTTTGCCGCCGGTCGACGTAACCGTGATCGCGAGCTCGACGGGAAATTCGCTGCGGTCGGCGCGAAGCGCCGTAATCTCGAATCGTTTTCCCAGCACGTTAGAGTGTCCCGTCGCGACATAGCGCTCCAATCCTTTGGCATGCCGCTCGCGGTAGGCGGCGGGGATGATCTTGTCTGCGAGTCGTTCTCCGATGATGTCGCCGCGGGCGTAGCCGAACGTTAGCTCGGCCGCCGGATTGAAATCGAGGATGCGGCCGTCGGCATCCATCGCGATGATGCAGTCAAGCGCAGAATCGACCACAGCCCGTACGCGCGCCTCGCTCGCGCGCATTTCGGACGTCATCTGCGCGGCCAATTCTTCGGCGCGTGCCTGCAGCTTAGCGTTGATGCTCCGAAGCTTTGCCGTCATGCGCGCGTTCTGATCGCCAAGGCGCGCGTCGAAAACCGATGCGACGAGCGTCATCGTCAGCACGAGAAAACTGCCACCCGCGACCAAGGCCGCGAGCCACGCGGGGTCCACTCCGAGCGGCGTCGAGATGCAAATGCTTCCGGGCGCGAACTCCGCTGCCGCCATGCCGGTGTAATGCATTCCGCAGATCGCGGCACCCATGATCAACGCAGCGCCGATCCGCTTCTTCAGTACGCTGGCCGTGCTTTGCCCGCTCGTATGAAATGCGATGAACAGCGCTGCGTACGAAGCGGCAATCGCGATGATCGCCGACGCAGCGACAAGCTTTGCGTCGTATTGGATGGGCGGCTCCATTCGCATTGCCGCCATGCCGGTGCATGGCAACGATGCCGCAACCCATGAGAGCCGCGCTCAACGTCACAGCGCGCCATCCGGCATTGCCGCGACGAATTGCGGCGAGCGCCAGCGCGGAGGTGGCAACTGCAGGCAAGAGCGAGACGAGCGTCGTCGGCACGTCGTACGCCAACGGGACACCGAGATGAAACGCCAGCATGCCGACGAAATGCATCGACCAGATGCCGATGCCCATCGCTAACGCGCCGCCAATCAGCCAAACGCGCGCGGCCCGGCGCGTCGATAAGGTAACGCGCGATCCCAACTCGAGGGCGGTGAACGACGCGACGACCGCGATGAGATAGGACAGCGTGACCAACCAGCCGTTGTACGTTACAGCCATGTCCGTTGTGACTGCGCAGCTCCTTGGAGATGCGGATGCTGCACCGCATTTGTGGTAATGCAAATCGACCCAATACTGCGAGTGCAATTACCGTGCTTAAAATTTGGGCGGCAGCCCGACGGTATCGACCTGACGCAGGGCGGCGCTTACGTCAAAAGGACGGCTTGGGATCGGCGCCCGCGTAGCGGCGCACGCACTCGACGATTTCTTCCTTCGCTTCATCGGCGCCGACCCACCCAGACACCCGCACCCATTTGCCTGGCTCGAGATCCTTGTAGTGGGCGAAGAAGTGCGCGATCTGGGCGAGCTGGATCTCCGGGAGATCGTGCGGCGAATCGATCGACCGATAAAGCGACGACAGCTTGTCGACGGGCACGGCGAGGATCTTGGCGTCGCCGCCGGCTTCGTCGTCCATCTTCAGCATGCCGATCGGACGGCAGCGGACGACGACCCCGGTGATGAGCGGCACCGGCGACAGCACCAGCACGTCGGATGGATCGCCGTCATCGGATAGTGTGCGCGGAATGTAGCCGTAGTTGCACGGATAGCGCATCGCGGTCGACATGAAACGGTCGACGAAGACTGCGCCGGTGTCCTTGTCGACTTCGTACTTGATCGGGTCGCCGTGCATCGGAATCTCGATAACGACGTTACAGTCGTGCGGTACGTCTTTGCCGGCGGTAACGCGATCGAGACGCATGGCGGTGGGCTGTGATCGGCGTCGGGCGGCTCGAGAAATGGCCGCGTTTTTGGGAGAGAGCGCCTACGTTACCATGCCTCCCGCAATGGCCGCGCACGCGCGTATGCTGTCGGCTGCACGCCGTCCGGCGTACGTGTTTTCTTCGCGACTAGCCGACATGCACAAGCTAACACTCATTCTTCTTCTCGCCGCGTCGCCTGCCGTCGCGCAGGCGCCATCGATGGAATCTGCCCCGCTCGTGCCGCCGTTTTCGACCGCACCGGCAGGCACGGCGCTGCCCTCGGGCTGGATGCCTATCAAGATCAACGAGCAGAAAAAACCGACGGTGTACGACCTCGTGGACGACCAGGGAACGGTTGTGCTGCATGCGACGGCCGACGGCGCGGCGAGCCTCGTCGGACACCGCGTCGCCTTCGATCTGAAGTCGGCGCCCGTACTGTCGTGGCGGTGGAAGGTTTCGCGGCTGATCGCAACGGCGGACAATTCGGTCGCCGGCAAAGAAGATTCGCCTGCGCGCATCGTCCTCGAATTCGACGGCGACAAATCGAAGCTTTCGATCTCCGACAAGAGCACGTTGGCAACGGGTAAGTTGCTGTCGGGTCGCGAGCTTCCCTATGCGACGCTGATGTATATCTGGTCGAACAGCGAACCGGTCGGCAAAGTCATTCGGAATCCACGGACGCCGCGCGTTCAGATGGTCGTCGCGTCGAGCGGCGCAGCCGGCGTCGGTACCTGGCAAACGTTGTCGCGCAACGCGGTCGAAGATTTTCGACGCGCGTTCGGCGAAGATCCGGGCAAGCTTACCGGTGTTGCCGTGTTGACGGATACGGACAACACCGGCGAAAAAGCGGAAGCCTGGTACGGCGACATCCAGTTCCAGAGCGCCGCCCGCTGACGCCCGTTCCGTCATGCTGTTTACGCTCGCTGACCGCCGTGTCGAGCTTCGCGGCGACGGTCACTTCATCGCCCCCAACGCGACGCTCGTTGGCCGCGTCATCCTCGAGGATCGGGCGTCGGTGTGGTTCAACGTCGTCATCCGTGGCGACAACGATCCGATCGTCATCGGCGCACGCTCGAATGTTCAAGATGGGTCAGTGCTGCACACCGATGACGGCGTGCCGCTCACGCTCGGCGACGATGTATCGGTCGGTCACGGCGTCGTATTGCACGGGGCACAATCGGCAATGGCAGCCTCGTCGGCATCAAAGCAGTCGTGCTGAATCACGCGGTCATCGGCCGCGATTGCCTGATCGGCGCAGGCGCGCTGGTTTCGGAAGGCAAGACGATTCCCGACCGGTCTCTCGTGCTTGGCGTACCCGGCAAAGTCGTTCGAAGCTTGACGGACGAGGAAGTGCAAGGGCTTCACGATATCGCGCAGCACTACATCGAAAACGCCCGACGCTACCGGAATTCGTTCGCCGCGGACACGCGGTAGCGACAGGAAACTCAGGGACCTGACGGACACGGAGCGAATCCGGTTGCCGCGGTCGCAGCATCCAACCGATGGACAACCGTTCCAACGATCGCCATGCGTCGCTTCGCACTGCCGATTTTGATACTCGCCACGGTGATCGTTGCCGCTGCGCTCGCCTGGTTTACGTTGACGCACGTCACCGGCGGCGGCGGGGGCACCGACATGACGACCGAAGTTCGCGCCGTCAACCCGTTCCATCGCCTGGAGATCAGCGGCCGCGCGGATGTGACGCTGGTCGAGGGCCCGAGCGAAAGCGTGACGATCGATGCCACCGCACGCGGTCAGCCGCGGGTCCTCGCGCGCGTCGAGGGGAGCACGCTGATGATCGCCGCGGGAGATTCGCGACGCTGGTGGAACGCGCTGATCGGCGGCCGGGCCACCGCGACGCCGCGCATCACCGTTCAGTTCAAGTCGCTGGACACGATTGCCGTGTCAGGCTCGATCAAACTCGCCGCCGACAAAATCAATGCGACCGATTTGCGCATCGTCGCGTCAGGCGGCAGCACACTTCGGATCGACGACATTGAGGCCCATTCGCTGCAGATCAAGGGATCCGGCGCGTTGAAAGCGACGCTCGGCGGTCATGTTGCCCAGCAGGCGATTTCAATTTCGGGCGCCGGCGAAGTCGACGCAGGCCGTTTGATCGCCGAAAACGCCGTTGTCCATGTAAGCGGTGCGGGCAATATCGTCATCAACGTGGCGAAGTCGCTCGTCGCGACGATCTCCGGCGCCGGGAGCGTCGAATACTACGGCAATCCTGAAGTAAGGCAGAGCGTTAGCGGCGTCGGACGCGTAAAACGACGCCAGAGCGCATCGGCGGAGGGACCTGCGCTCATGCGCGAAATGGCGTCATTGGACGGTGACATTGGAAGGCAAGTCGCCGAGCGCACCCGCTTTGAACAACAAGCGTAAGCCTGTCGTAGGATCGCAATCGGGATGGACCCCGGGCAGCACGCGAATGTCGCTCACCCGGCAGTCTTGCAGAAGGGCCAACAGCATGTTGAGGACATCGCTCGTTTGGTCCGCGCGATAGAGCGGACAGCGAAATCCTTCGGCTTGCGCCGGATCGAACACCGACGACAGCGAAAGACGAAGCTCGCCTCCCGCGGGCGCATCGAGGGCATGGTGCGAGCTGACCACCGCGACGGGCTCGCCAACCGACGCGCGCATCTTGCGTATGGCGCCGCTCGCGAAGAGTTGAGCAGAGACTTCGCGTTGCGCCGCCCTTCCCTGCTGCAGTGCGACGCACAGACGATTGGGTGCGTGCGGCAGGATCAGCACCGTCGCCTGGTGCGGAGCGAGCGCCGGTCCGAGCATGCGAGTCAGCAGCATTCCCCACTTTCCCACGCCATTGTCCGCAACGAGGTCAATGCCGCGGGCAGCGACCGCCACGCCGACGATAAAACGCAAATGGACGCGTGCATCATGATTGTCGATGATGATTGGCGCGGGAGAAAGATCGCGCGGTGGAATCGCGTCCACGCCTGAACCGTTGTCCAGTTTGCGCCACGCGTAGATCAGCGGAAGACGTTGGACGTCGATCGCATCGGCAGCGACCAACGTGTTGGCAAGAGCAAACGTGTGATTGCCAAAGAGCGCGCCGTGCTCGCGCAGCAGCGTCGCAATTTCCGACACGTTGGAAAGAACGCACGGCAGCGTCGCGCTCGCGTCATCGTCGTTTTCGCGTCCCGCGACGATGGTCAGCGGAAGCGCGAACACCGTCATTGCCATCGCGCCATCGTCGCCCGCCGCTTCTGCGCGAGCGAGCTCACGCCACAGATGACGGTAGATCGCAGCGGACGGAGCGGATTCGAATATCTTGGAGAGCGCTACGCCATCCTGCTTTTCGATAAGCGCGCGGAACGAATCGTAAATCGCATCGCTATGCTGCCCGGCTTCCGACAAAGTCGCAGCTGCGAGGCTTTTCTCGGCACGTTGGTGAAGCGCGCCGGCGTACGGCTCCGCCGCACTTGCCGGCGGCCAGACGCGTGGATCGCCAATCGAAGTCATCGGCAGTCATCTTAACCCGGCGTCATTCTCTGGGTTGCTCCGCCGCAGCCTGCCGGTGGGCTATGATGATGCGCACATCATCATGGGAGCCGCGACGTGTACCAACACCTGCTGGTGGCCACGGATGGATCACGCCTTTCGGGCAAAGCGGTCACGCACGCGATTGCGTTGGCGCAGGCGCTCAAGGCGGAATTGACGGCGTTCTACGCGTCGCCGGATTATCCGCTGCCCGCGTACGCCGACGGCGTCGTCTATGAGCCGGTCTCCAAAAAACAATACGAGGGACTTGCGACGAAGGAAGCGGAAAAAATCCTGACCGCGGTCCAGCTGAAGGCGGAAGCCGGCGGCGTCGAATGCGACACGCTGCACACGATTGCAAACGCCCCCTGGGAAGCTATCCTGGCCGCCGCCAAGAAGGCCAAATGCGACGCGATCGTCATGGCATCGCACGGCCGGCGCGGCGTGTCCGCGCTGCTCCTCGGCAGCGAAACGCAGAAAGTGCTGACCCACTCGAAGTTGCCGGTGATCGTCGTTCGCTGATCGCGCAAGCAATGCGCGTATCGCACTACTTTCTTTCGACGCTGAAGGAAGCGCCCGCAGAAGCGGAAACGACCAGCCATCGGCTGATGCTGCGTGCGGGATTGATCAAGCGTCTCGCTGCCGGAATCTACACGTGGATGCCGCTGGGCGTCCGCGTGTTGCACAAGGTCGAGGCGATCGTGCGCGATGAAATGAATCGCGCCGGCGCAATCGAGTTGTTGATGCCTGTCGTGCAGCCAGCAGAGCTATGGCAGGAATCTGGCCGCTGGGCGAAGTACGGTCCCGAGCTTCTGCGCCTCAAGGACCGGCACGATCGCGACTTCGTCGTTCAGCCGACATCGGAGGAGGTCATCACCGACATCGCGCGCAAAGAGCTCAAAAGTTACAAGCAGCTGCCGATCAATTTTTATCATATCCAGACGAAGTTCCGGGACGAAGTGCGGCCGCGCTTCGGCGTGATGCGCTCGCGCGAGTTCATCATGAAGGACGCGTATTCGTTCGACGCCGACAAAGAATCGCTCAAGCGCTCGTACCAAATCATGTACGACGCGTACACGCGAATTTTCACGCGGATGGGGCTCACTTTTCGCGCAGTGCTCGCCGACACGGGCAACATTGGCGGCTTCGCGTCGCACGAGTTTCAAGTGCTCGCCGAGTCGGGTGAGGATGCGATCGCGTATTGCCTGACCTCCGACTATGCGGCGAACGTCGAATTGGCCGAGGGCCTCGCACCGCCACACAAGCGCGGTCTTGCGACAGAGCCCATGCAAAAGGTGCCCACGCCGGGGCAGGCGACGTGCGAGGAAGTCGCGGCGCTACTCGGATTGCCCCTTTCGCGAACCGTCAAATGTCTGATGATCTTCGCGCAGGACAAGGTGCAGATGCTGCTCGTGCGCGGCGATCACGTCGGCAACGAAGTGAAGATCGGAAAATTACCCAACCTCGATTCATGGCGCTGGGCGAGCGATCCGGAGATCGTCGCGGCGGCCGGATGCAAGCCCGGGTATCTCGGTCCGGTGGGAATCCCTGCGAACATGCCGCTCGTCGTCGATCGTACCGTTAGCGCAATGAGCAATTTCGTCTGTGGCGCAAACGAAGCGGATTTTCATCTGCGCGGCGTGAACTTCGGCCGCGATTGCCGCGAGCCGGATCTCGTGGCCGATATTCGCAACGTCGTCAAAGGCGATCCATCGCCCGACGGCAAGGGTTTGTTGGACATCATGCGCGGCATCGAAGTTGGCCATGTGTTCGCGCTCGGCAATGTCTATTCTGCGGCGCTTGGTGCAACTTATCTGGATGCCGGCGGTCAGTCGCAGGTCATGGAAATGGGCTGCTACGGCATCGGGATCACCCGGGTCGTGGCAGCGACGATTGAGCAGAACAACGACGCCAAGGGCATCATCTGGCCGCCGGCGCTTGCTCCTTTTGCCGTGGCGATCGCGCCGATCGGTTATGACCGCAGCGACGCCGTCCGTCAGGTCGCGGACCGGCTGCACGACGAATTCAGCGCCGCCGGTGTCGAAGTGCTGCTCGATGACCGCGGCGAGCGTCCTGGCGTGATGTTTGCTGATCTGGAGCTGATCGGGATTCCGCATCGGATAACGATCGGCGATCGCGGGCTCAAGGACGGGAGCGTCGAATACCAAGGGCGGCGGGACAGCGCCGCAACGGCGGTCCCGCTACCTGAAATTGCAGGTTGGATCACTAGTCGCCTTGAGCGACAATGAGCGCCGAAGGGCCGTCCCGAGGCGTGAATTACGCCCCTGTGGGGCAGCGCAACGCGAATTGGCCAATGAGGCCGCAAGCGTGGGGTCCACCAATAGACGGTGTTGAAGGGAGATGGGGCAGTGCGAAGAGACTGGATACTCGTCGTATGCGCGGGATTGGCGCTGTGGGTAAGCGCGGCGCCCGCGTTCGCCGGCGCGCAGGTCGAGGAGCAACTCGCGCCTTCCGTTGTAGCCGGGCTCGCACGATCGATCGCCGACAATCCGGTGCCCGGCGACTATGCATATCGAACCAATATCGTGCCGTGGGTCGCCGAGATGTCGCGCCGGCTCGCGAGCAGGGTCGCCGACGAGCGTGAGCGCCGCGAGTTCCTCGCGACGGTCCATTACGAGGCAACGCGCGCGGGACTCGATCCGCAGGTGGTGCTCGGCGTCATCCATCACGAAAGCGGCTTCAAGAAATACGCGATCTCGACGGCAAGCGCGCGCGGCTACATGCAGGTGATGCCGTTCTGGAGTCGTCAGATCGGTTCTGTGGACCACAATCTCTTCAACTTGCGCACAAATCTGCGCTACGGTTGCGTGATCCTCCGCCATTATCTCGACATCGAGCATGGCGATTACTATCGCGCGCTCGGGCGCTATAACGGCAGTCTCGGCCGTCCCGACTATCCGAACGCCGTCATCGGCGCTGCGCTCCGCTACCGGGTCGAATCACCGCCGGTAGCCGTGCTACAGACGGGCGCATCGCCGTAGCAAGCGCCGACCGATTGCCCCGCGCAGTTCGCTACCGCGGACGGTTCGCGCCCTCGCCGACCGGCCCGCTTCATTTCGGTTCGTTGATTGCCGCGCTCGCGAGCTACGTCGACGCACGCGCACACGACGGCGAGTGGCATTTGCGCATCGACGACCTCGATGAGCCGCGCGTGCGTATGGACGCCGAGCTCGACATTCGCGGCACGCTTGAACACTATGGATTTGCGTGGGACGGTGCGGTCGTGCGCCAATCCGAACGCATGGACCGTTATGCGGACGCGCTCGCAGCGCTCCGGAAAATGGAAGCTGTCTACGAATGCGCCTGCACGCGGCGCGACCTCGAAGCGGCTCCGCTTGGCAGCGGCGGCGAACGTGTGTATCCGGG
>DASPYC010000471.1:0-3789 GCA_035636955.1 Casimicrobiaceae bacterium | reverse complement strand
GAGTCCGCGATTGCATGCTTGACGAACCCGGGCAACGAAAAAACGACCACAAGCGAGCCGCCCGTCTTGAGAAAGTCGCGCCGCGAGGTCGGCATCGTAAACATCGTGATAGTCGGTTACGCGCTGCGCGCCGCGCGCTTGATCGCGCGCACGATCCGCAGATGCGTGCCGCAGCGGCAGAGATTGCTCGCGAGCGCGTGCTTGATCTCGTCGTCGGTTGGATGCGGGTTCTGATCGAGCAGCGCCTTCGCCTGCATGATCATGCCGTTGATACAGTAGCCGCACTGCACCGCCTGCTCGTCGATGAAGGCCTGTTGCAGCGGATCCGGATGCGCGGAAGTACCGAGGCCTTCGAGCGTCGTTACGGTGGCGTTGCCTACGGCGCTCACCGGATACACGCAGGAGCGCATGGCTTGGCCATTCACAAGAACGGTACAGGCTCCGCATTGCGCGAGACCGCATCCGAAGCGAGGTCCGCGAAGTCCGAGACCATCGCGCAATGCGTACAGCAGCGGCATGCCGGGATCGTCTAATTCGACGTCCGCGGCTTTGCCGTTGACGTTCAGCGTGATCTTCATGAACAGGTAGAGCGGTTGGTGTCTCGCGGGCTGCGAGGTCGATTTGGGTAATCGTGCGACGCGTACGTCGCAGGACCGTTTCGTCGCGGTTACAGCTGGAATGCAAGAGCGCTCTACATCGCTACGGCCGCGCCGTTGCCGTTTTCGCCACGGCGTTACTGCCGTACAACGCATCGACTTCTGGTGAAACCTGCGAAGCACTAAGCGCAATGCGCGCGCAACGCTCGCGAACGCGGCGGCTTCGGCAGCCGCTCTCGGTATTGCCGCTTCCGCCAAAGCGACCTCCGATGGTGCCGGCTTTCGTCGTCGCGTTGAGCTGCAACGCAACGACTGCGATGGTCCTGAGCCAGGTCGTGCTGAGTTTTGTGTTGCCGCTGCCGCTCGTCGCGCTCGTTGTGCTGTCGTCGCGTAGATCGGTGATGGGCGATTTCGTCGCTGGCAAAGCGACCGCGGTTGCAGCCGTCGTCGCGACGATCCTGATCGTGTTGCTGAACGTCGTGCTGATCGGGCAGATCGCGTGGTGAGTCGGCGTCGACTGACAGACCCGCGGAAGAGACCTATTTCTTAGAGTGTTGCACGAACCCCCTAGCGAAAGCGTGTACCTGCGCTCGCGATCGAGATAGCGCACGCAGTACTTGGATAAGAACCCGCGACCTGCCATGCCTCGGGTTGCTTGATCAGGGCGCATGGTGGTGCAATGGCCGCATTGCACCGCCTGCTCATCGATGAAATCGTGCCGCAGCGGATGCGGATGCGCAGGAGTGCCAAGGCCTTCGAGCGTCGTTACGGTGGCGTTGCCGACTGGACCTGCGCGGGAACGTCGTGCTCCCCAGCGTCGCCGCGCAGAATGACGAGATAGCGGCGCTGCACGCCTTGCTCTCCGTGCACGATCTGTCGAATGGGTCCGACGGCGTTCACGATGGCAGAGCCCGCCGGATTCGTCGTGAATTTCGCGAGCGGTTCGCGCGAACCGCCACCGTCCGGTTGAGTCGCGAGCGCGAGCACATATTCTTGTTTCGGCGAGAGGCCGCTTGCCGACGCTTGCAACACCTGCGACAGTCCTTGATCGAACAGGGAGACGCTCGTAGGTGGCTTCGCGTCTTCTGTTGCGCCCTTATCGGCGGCAACAAGCGTGAGATGAGCGGCTTGCCCCGCCAATCCGAGTGGCTGCAATCCCTGCATGCCGTCACCGTCCGGTACTGCATTCGGAACGTAGTTCACCGCCTGCGCAGCCTGGCCGATCGGGATCGTCGCCGCTACCCTGTTTTCGAGCGTGTCTATTGCCGCAAGGCGGTCCTCGTTCTCGAGTCCGACGTAAACGCGCGAGCCATCGCCCGACGGCCAGATGCCATGCGGCAGCTTGCCCACCGGAATCGTGGCGATCTTGGAAAAATCGTCGGTACGAAACACCTGGACTTCGTTGAGTCCACCGACCGTGACGTAAGCGAACGTGCCATTCGCGTTGCGGGCGAAGTTGACATGATTGGTGATCGGCCCCGTCTCGATGGTCTTCAACACGGCGAACGGAGGGCGCGCATCGAAGACCATCACCTTGCCGATGTCCTTGAGCGTGAACCACACTTGCTTGCCATCCGGCGTCGCCGCGATATTCGGGCAGAACGGGCTCTCTTGCCGGACGCGACCGACGATCCGATGATCGGCCACGGTAATCACCACTGTTTCGGGCGCGAATGAAGAGCACACGTAGCCGTATTTGCCGTCGGGCGAGAAGATTTGCATACCGGGTCCGCTCGGGACGACGATGCGCGTCTTCTCGTTGTACGTCGCGGCATCGATGACCGACACGTAGTTCTCGCCTCGTACGCTGACCCACACCTCTTTTCCGTCCGGCGTGAAGAACGCCTCGTGCGGGGAGCGGCCGACGTAGGTCGTGTGCTTCACCGCATTCGTCGCGGTATCGATGAATGTGACGGAATTGGAGCCAATCGACACGACAGCGATCCTGCGATGGTCCGGCGAGAATCCCATGCCGTGTACGAGAAGCTGACCGCGATAGAGCGGGCTCAAGTTTCCCGGTGTCGGGTCGCCCAATCGAATGACCCCAAGAAGCTTGTTGTCGGCGGGATCCGTTACCGAAACAGTATTGGAAAACTGTTCAGCCGCGTATACGCGGTCGCGATGACTGATGGGTACGTCAGGAGACGACACTGAGTCGGGAGCCTGCCCCGCAAGCGCCAACGGTACGTTACCGACAATGGAGACGACGAACGATGCAATCAGGCAGAAGATCGTTTTCATGTCAGTTTCCTTCGTGACCGTGCCGATGTTGAGATAGCGGTGAAGGGCTAAGACCGGCGGGCCTCGGTTCGACGACCGATGAAGAAGTGGCCGGCACCTTCTCGCCCACAGCCAATCGCATCGCAACGATTTCGTCCCTTTGCGTAACGATGATCTCCTGCGCCAGCCGCTTGAGTTGCTCATTGCGGCCGTAGCGGAGTTGAGCGAGCGCCATATCGATGGCGCCTTGGTGGTGCGGTATCATCATCGCCACGAAGTCTGCGTCGATATCGCCTGACGGTTTGATGTTCATCGCGGTCATCATTCGATCCATGGCGGCGCTGTTTTCAGCGAGAAAAGGCGCTTCGTCGTGGTGTTGTTCGGTCGACGCCGTGAACGCAGCCGCCGCCAATGAGAAAAGCGCGATGCCACACGTCAACGGAAACATATGTTTGAAGAGCATCGCTTCTCCTTAGACGAGTGGTCGTCGCGCGATTTTTAGAAACGCTGCGACGACTTACGAATTTCAAGCGCTCGTCGTTAATTGTGTGTTGCAAACCAGCCCGGTCGGATTGCAACCGTAATGCTTCTCGGCGATAGCCGTCGTTCCGCAATTTGATTCAGCGCACACCGACATGCGTCACCAGTGCGCTTCGCAACGTCTCGGCGCTGCGCTCGAACGCACGTGTCTCGTCGTCCGACATTGCAGGCGAGAGCACCGCGCGCACGCCGTCGCGCCCGACGACGCTCGGCAACGAGAGCGCGACGCCGTAGCGCGCGACGTAAGACCCCACCGGGAACACAGCCTGCTCGTCTGCCGCGACCGCTTCGGCGATACGCGCGGCGACGACGCCGATGCCGTATTGGCTTGCGCCGATTCCTTCGATGATCGAGATGTTGGCGAAACGGACTTCGTGTTCGACCGCGCCGCGGAACTCGTCGAATGCGAGCCCGCGGTCCGCGATCATTTGTT
>DASPYC010000470.1:0-5190 GCA_035636955.1 Casimicrobiaceae bacterium | reverse complement strand
CGCTTTCTCGGGTTGCGCGGAGACGCTGAGCAAACGGCGCGCACTGCAAAGGAATTCAAGATCCTGTATCAGAAGCAGCCTGGCTCATCGTCCGGCAGCTATACGATGGATCATTCGGCGGGAACATTCATCTTCGATCCGCAAGGGCGCTTGCGGCTTTACGTCGGGCTCGCGCAGGGCCCAGACGTATTCGCACACGATTTGCGCGAGCTGCTGAAATCCGGCTAGAGGTGGACCTCGACGCTTGCCGCTTTCGCGGCTGCGCTGCTCCCTGAGGGGGAGTAATTCGTGCCTTGCGACGGCCCTGCGGCGCTCATGCGCTACGGTCGGCGTTCGATCAACTCGATCTTGTAGCCGTCGGGGTCCTCGACGAAGGCAATAACCGTCGTGCCACCTTTCACCGGACCGGCCTCGCGCGTGACAGCGCCTCCGTATTTTCCAACTGAGGCGCGCACCATCGCACACGTCGCCGCCGCATCGTCGACTTCGACGGCGATGTGCCCGTAGCCATCGCCGAGATCGTAGCGGTCGACGCCATGGTTATGCGTGAGCTCCAGCACCGCGCCCCGGCTTTCATCATCGTAACCAACAAACGCCAGCGTGTATTTGTGCTCCGGACGGTCGGTTCGGCGGATGAGCTTCATGCCCATTACGTTCGTATAGAAGTCGATCGACCGCGACAGGTCGCCGACGCGCAGCATCGTGTGCAGGATTCGCATAGGTCTAAATCTCAATCATCTCGAAGTCTTCTTTGCGCGCGCCGCACTCGGGGCAGCTCCAGTTCGGCGGAAGATCCTCCCACTTCGTCCCCGGAGCGATGCCTTCTTCGGGCGCTCCTTCGGCTTCGTCGTAGATCCAGCCGCAAATGAGACACATGTATCGCTTCATCGAAGGCATTCGGGACCGGCGTCGTTCGAACGCCTGCCGATATCGCGGAGCGCGCGGTGGGGTGGAGTAGAATTCGTAGTGTAGCAATCTCATTCGCGAATGCGTTGCTGTTCGCGATTTCTAGGCTTGTTCAGAGGTTCCCAAAATGGCCGACGCGCAAGCCGAGTGCCCTCCCATCGTTCTCGCGTTCGCTGCGTCCGATCCTTCAGGCGGTGCCGGTCTGCAAGCGGATATTTTGACGCTCGCCAGCATGGGCTGCCATCCATTGTCCGTCGTGACGGCGCTTACCGTGCAGGACACAGCCGGCGTCGAAAACATTTTCGCCATCGATTCCGATTGGGTCGCCGACCAAGCGCGCTGTTTGCTCGAAGATATGCAGGTCGACGCGATCAAGATCGGCGTGCTGGGAAGCGTTGAGAACATCGCGGCGATCGCCGAGATCGTGTCCGACTATCCCGGTATTCCGCTGGTGTTGGACCCCGTGCTGGCGTCGGGCCGCGGGGACGAGCTCGCGAGCGATGAGATGATGCATGCGCTCACCGAGTTGCTGTTGCCGCACACGACGCTGCTGACGCCGAACAGCATGGAAGCGCGCCGGCTCGCCGAGGGTGACGATGACGTCGAGCCTTCACTCGCGCAATGTGCCGAGCGGTTGATTGTCGCCGGCTGCGATCACGTGCTCATCACGGGAACGCACGAGGCGACGCCGCAAGTCGTGAACACGTTGTACGCGAAAAGCGGCGTCGTGCGCTCCGATAGCTGGCCGCGATTGCCAGGGAAATTTCACGGTTCCGGATGCACGCTCGCCTCGGCGATTGCGGCAATGCTCGCGAACGGGCTTACGCTTGCGGACGCCGCGCGCGAAGCGCAGGAATATACGTGGCAGTCGCTTGCAAAGGCGTATCGGCCCGGCATGGGCCAGTTCATTCCCGATCGTTTGTTCTGGGCACGCGATGAGAAGGACGCGCGTGCAGAAGAAACCGGCGAAGAGCCGCGCCGCGCCGATGTTCGCGGCAGCCACTGACACGTTGCGGTGCCGGCGTTCGCGTGTGGAGCGCCTCCGCGGGTTGTATGCGCTGACGCCGGACCTCGACGATACGGCGCTGCTGATCGCGAAAGTTGCCGCTGCACTGGAAGGCGGCGCCAGGGCGATTCAATTTCGAAACAAGAATGCCGCCGCATCGTTACGGCAAACGCAGGCGCTCGCATTGGCGCGCATGCACGCGGCACGCGGCGCGCTGTATATCGTGAACGACGATCCAGCGCTGGCTGCAAGCGTAGACGCCGACGGGGTGCACCTCGGGGAAGATGACGTCTCGATCATGTCCGCGCGTGAGCTCCTCGGCCCGGACCGCATCATCGGCGTCTCCTGCTACAACGACTTCGAGCGTGCGCGCGCTGTTGTCGAAGCGGGCGCCGATTATGTTGCGTTCGGAAGCTTTTTTCCGTCGTCAACTAAGCCGGCAGCGCGCCATGCCGACCTCGGCTTGTTGCAACGCGCACGATCGCTTGGCGTCCCCGTCGTCGCGATCGGCGGTATCGACGCGCTCAACGCAAGAACGCTGATCGATGCGGGCGCCGATGCGGTCGCCGTCATCAACGCGGTTTTCATGCACGATGATGCTGCCGATGTAAAAACGGCCGCTGAATCGATCGTCGCTGCTGCGAGAATGCGATCATGAGCGTCGCAGGGCCTCGGCCTCATTGGATTTGCGACGAGAATCGATGCTTCGAGCGTCGGCCTCACGTGACGACTCGCATTGGCCGTCGATCCCCGCTGCGCTATACCCGCGGGGCCCCTCGCCGGCTGCTCGCGACACTATCCCGCGACGCGATTGCTCCCCCTCCGGGGGCCGAGGGCAGGGCGTAGCGGCCGCATCGGCCACTGAGGCCGCAAGCGTGGGGGTCCATGCCTAGCCGCAACGACGAGCTCTTCGCGCGCGCGCAGCGAACGATACCGGCGGGCGTGAACTCGCCCGTTCGCGCGTTTCGCTCGGTCGGCGGAACGCCGCGCTTTTTTACGCGCGGGGAGGGCAGTTATCTTTGGGATGCAGATGGGACGCGCTACATCGACTATGTTGGATCATGGGGCCCCGCGATCTTAGGGCACGCCCATCCCGAGGTTGTTCGCGCTGTGCAGGAAACCGCGGCCGGAGGCCTTTCCTTCGGCGCACCGACCGAGCTCGAGATCGTATTGGCCGAGACGCTGGTCCGCCGGATGCCGTCGCTCGAGCTCGTTCGCCTGGTCTCTTCGGGAACCGAGGCGACGATGTCGGCGCTGCGTCTCGCCCGCGGCTATACGGCACGCTCGAAGATCGTGAAATTCGAGGGCTGTTACCACGGACATGGCGACAGCTTGCTCGTGAAGGCAGGGTCGGGCGCATTGACATTCGGCCAGCCATCGTCAGCTGGCGTGCCGAGCGCGATCGCCAATGAGACGATCGTTCTGCCCTACAACGATACGGCGGCCATCGAGGCTCTGTTTGTCGCTGAAGGCGACGCGATTGCCGGCGTCATCGTCGAGCCTATTGCCGGCAACATGAACCTCGTTATGCCGGCGCCGGGCTTTCTGGAAGCGTTGCGCGCCTTATGCGATCGTTACCGGGCCGTGTTGATCTTCGACGAAGTGATGACCGGATTCCGCGTACATCCCGGTGGCGCGCAAGCGCGCTTCGGCATCGTCCCCGACCTGACCACGCTCGGCAAGGTGATCGGCGGCGGCATGCCCGTCGGCGCGTTCGGCGGCAAGCGCGCAATCATGGAAAAAATCGCGCCGCTCGGTCCCGTCTATCAAGCGGGAACGCTCTCCGGCAATACCGTCGCCGTCGCGGCCGGGCTGGCCACGCTCGCTCTCACTGAGACACCGCGTTTCTACGATCGATTGTCGCGTACGACGCAGGCGCTCACCGACGGCCTGTCCGCCGCTGCCGGAAATGCCGGCGTGACGTTTTGCGCCCAAGCGGCCGGCGGGATGTTTGGCCTCTACTTTGCCGCTGACGTACCGGATACGTACGATAAGGTGATGGCGTGCGACAAGGAACGCTTCAACACCTTCTTTCACGCGATGCTCGATGCAGAGATCTATCTTGCGCCGTCGGCTTACGAAGCCGGTTTCGTGTCGGCTGCGCATTCGGACGACGACATCGCGACAACGATCGCCGCCGCGGAGCGTGCATTTGCGGCCGCGGCCACGTAATGCGTCCGCGCGCTCGGACAACCGTTGGTCCGGCCGGCGTGAACCGATCGGCGTAGCGCCGGTCTCAATGTCGCCATCGAGCCGCCAAAAATCACGCGTCGCCTAAGCTTGGCGTCGGTTCTGCACCAGCCTACTAACCGAAAAGTCCTTTTACGACACGGCTTTCCAGCGACTTTAGAATGACTGCCGTGTTATTATCCACGCCCGATTTTTCGACGGAAATTGATCCGAACGGCGTGGACGCACTCGCACAAAAACCCTTGGGCGAACTCTTGATCGAGCGCGGCAAGCTCGATCACCAAGCGCTCGAGCGCGCGCTGCGTCTGCAGGAGGAAAGCGGCGAAAAGCTCGGACAACTCCTCGTGACACTCGGGCTCGTCGCGCAGCGGGATGTCGCTGAAGTTCTCGCCGCGCAACTCGGACTGCCGCTGGTCGATGCGGGCGGCTATCCCGAGTTTCCGATTCTTGAAGAGCGCGTATCAGCGCGTTTCCTGCGCGAATCGCGCGCGCTGCCGGTGCGCGAAGATGAGACCGAGGTCACGTTGGCGATGGCCGACCCGACCGATACGTACACGATCGGGGCATTTGAATTGGTGACCGGCCGGACCGTTCGCCCGATGATCGCCATTCCCACGGAGCTCGAAGCCGCGCTCGAACGGCTGTACGGCAGCGGCAAGTCCGCGCAAAGCCAGATCATCGGCGACGTCGAGACGCGCGTTGACGAGCTCGCGTTCGACGCCGACATCCAGCAATTGAAGGACCTTGCGTCCGAGGCTCCGGTCATCCGCCTCGTAAGCCTGCTCATCACCAATGCGCTCGAAATGCGCGCATCCGATATCCACGTCGAGCCATTCGAGAATCGCCTGCACGTCCGCTACCGGATCGACGGCGTGCTGCACGACGTCGAATCGCCGCCGAAGCGTTTGTCAGCCGCGGTGATCTCGCGGATCAAGATCATGGCCAACCTCGATATCGCGGAACGCCGGCTGCCGCAGGACGGACGCATCCGCCTGCGCGTGCAAGGCAAGGAAATCGATTTGCGCGTTTCCACGGTACCGACGATGCATGGCGAATCGGTCGTCATGCGGATTCTCGACAAGGGCGGC
>DASPYC010000469.1:0-4746 GCA_035636955.1 Casimicrobiaceae bacterium | reverse complement strand
CGAATATCTAGGGGTTTAGGATTCCATTCCGAAGACCGCCCCGATCCACGAGGAGAAATGCAATGAAAAGACTAAAAGGGAGCTTGATTGCCGTTGCAGTTGCTGGCGCATTGGTCGCCGGCGCGGCGCAAGCGCAGGTTTCGGACAACGTCGTCAAGATCGGCGTGCTTTCGGACATGTCGTCGCTTTACACCGACCTGGCGGGCGCCGGTTCGGTGGCCGCTGCGCGAAGGGCCGTCGAAGATTCGGGCATCGAGAAGCGCGGCTACAAGGTCGAGATCGTTTCGGCCGATCATCAAAACAAGCCCGACGTCGGATCGGCGATCGCGCGTCAGTGGTACGACACCGACAAGGTTGACGTGATCGTCGATGTGCCCAATTCCGGCGTCGCGCTCGCCGTCAATCAGATCACGCGCGACAAGGGCAAGGCGTTTCTGGTTTCCGGCGCGGCGAGCTCCGATCTCACCGGCAAGGCGTGCTCGCCGAACACGATCCACTGGACGTACGACACGTGGATGCTTGCGAACGGCACCGGCGGCGCGATCGTGAAGACGGGCGGCGACACGTGGTTCTTTCTCACGGCCGATTATGCGTTCGGGCACGCGCTCGAGCGTGACACCGAGGCCGTCGTGCTGAAGAACGGCGGCAAGGTGCTGGGCAAAGTACGCCACCCGCTCAATACGCAGGACTTCAGCTCGTTCCTGCTCCAGGCGCAGGCGTCGAAGGCGAAGATCGTCGGTCTCGCGAATGCGGGCGGCGACACGACGAACTCGATCAAGCAGTCGGCGGAATTCGGGATCGTAAAGGGCGGCCAGAATCTTGCGGGACTGTTGGTGTTTCTGACGGACATCCACGCGCTCGGGCTGCCGACGGCACAGGGACTGATCCTGACGAACACGTTCTACTGGGACCAGAACGACCAGTCGCGCGCATTCGCCAAGCGGTTCGCCGAACGCGACAAGGGGATTCATCCGACGATGGTGCATGCCGGCGTCTACTCGGCCATCACGCACTATTTGAAGGCGGTGGAAGCGCTGAAGAGCGACGACGGCACGAAGGTCATCGCCAAGATGAAGGAAACGCCCACCGACGATCCGCTGTTCGGCAAAGGCACGATTCGCGCCGACGGCCGCAAGATTCATCCGGCGTATCTCGTGGAAGTGAAGAAGCCCGCCGAGTCGAAGGGACCGTGGGACTACTACAAGGTTCGGGCAACGATCCCCGCGGATCAAGCGTTCCGGCCGCTCAAGGATGGCGAGTGCCCGCTGGTGAAATGATGCACTATCGAGAGAAGAAAAAGCAGGTTCCTCGCTGCGCTCGGGATGACAAGCCGCACGATGTCATCCCGAGGCGAAGCCGAGGGACCTGCTGTTAACCATGCATTGCAACTGAAGCCCTAGGCATCTCGATGCAAGCCCTATTCGGCCAACTGCTCGTCGGCCTCATCAACGGCGCGTTCTACGCGATGCTGTCGCTCGGCCTCGCGGTGATCTTTGGGCTCCTCAACATCATCAATTTCACCCACGGCGCGCAGTACATGATGGGTGCGTTCTGCGCGTGGTTTCTGTTGACCAAGGTCGGCGTCGGTTACTGGTGGTCGCTGCTGATCGCGCCGATCGTGGTCGGCGCCTTCGGCATGCTGATCGAGCGCACGATGCTCGCGCGGCTGTACAAGCTCGACCATCTTTACGGCCTGTTGTTGACCTTCGGACTCGCATTGATCATTCAAGGACTGTTCCGTAACGAATTCGGCTCATCGGGCATGCCGTACCAGATTCCGACCCAGCTCGCCGGCGGACTCGACTTGGGCTTCATCTTCTTGCCGAAATATCGCGCGTGGGTGATCGTCGCTTCGCTCGCCATTTGCTTCTCGACGTGGTACGTGATCGAGCGCACGAAGCTCGGCAGCTATCTGCGCGCGGCAACGGAAAATCCGGCGCTCGTGCAGGCGTTCGGCATCAACGTACCGCGAATGATCACGCTGACATTCGGCTTTGGGGTCGGATTGGCGGCGTTGGCCGGCGTGATGGCCGCACCGATCTATCAAGTGAACCCGTTGATGGGTGCGGATATGATCATCGTCGTGTTCGCCGTCGTGGTGATCGGCGGCATGGGCTCGATCATGGGCGCGATTCTGACCGGCTTCGGGCTCGGCATCGTCGAGGGACTCACCAAATACTTCTATGCGGAAGCGTCCAACACGGTGATTTTCGTGATCATGGTGATCGTGCTGCTGATCAAGCCCGCCGGACTGTTCGGCCGCGAGCGCTGACGATGGCGGTCTCGGATACGGCCGTCATCTCCACGCGCGCGTCGAACACCGCACGCGCTGGCATCGCATTGATGCTCGCGGCGCTCGCAATCGCGCCATTTGTCGGCCTCTATCCGGTGTTTTTGATGAAGGCATTGTGCTTTGCGCTGTTCGCGTGCGCGTTCAACCTGCTGCTCGGATTCGGCGGACTGCTCTCATTCGGTCATGCGATGTTTCTCGGCACTGCAGGGTACGTCTCCGCGCATGCCGCAAAGGTATGGGGGTTGCCATTCGAGCTTGCCGTGTTGAGCGGAACGGCAGCGGCGGCCGCGCTCGGCACGCTCGTCGGGGCGCTCGCGATTCGCCGGCAGGGCATCTACTTCGCGATGATCACGCTCGCGATCGCGCAGATGATGTTCTTCTTCTATCTGCAAACGCCGTTCACCCATGGCGAAGATGGCATTCAGTCAGTGCCGCGGGGGCGCTTGTTCGGCGTCTTCGATCTGTCGAGCACGCTGACGATGTATTACGTGGTGCTCGTCATCTTCGCGCTCGCGTTCCTGCTGATCTATCGCGTCGTCCATTCGCCGTTCGGGCAAGTGTTGAAAGCGATACGCGAGAACGAGCCCCGCGCGATCTCGCTCGGTTATGACGCGGACCTTTACAAGCTGCTGGCGTTCATTCTTTCGGCGACGCTCGCGGGTCTGGCGGGCGCCACCAAGTCGATCGTTTTCCAGCTTGCATCGTTGACGGACGTGCACTGGACGATGTCGGGCGAAGTCGTGCTGATGACGCTGTTGGGCGGGATGGGCACCATCTTTGGACCGGTTGTCGGCGCTTTCATCATCATCGGGCTCGAGAGCTATCTGTCCGATTTGGGCGAGTGGGTGACGGTCATCACGGGCGTTATCTTCGTCGTCTGCGTCCTGGCATTCCGTCGGGGCATCATCGGCGAGCTTTCGGCATGGTGGAGCAAGCATACAGGCTGATCGTATGCGTCGCTGCATCGCTCGCGAGTCTCGCCGGGACTGCGCAGGACCTGGAGGTGCACGCCGCCTGCCGCGACGGCCGGCCGCACGGTGCCTACGAGCTTCGGTCAACGACTGGACAGCTTCGCGTCGCGGGGGCGTTCAATCGCGGCAAGCGCACCGGGTCGTTTATCTTTTGGACGAGCGACGGGAGCCGCGTCGCCCACATTCCGTACGATGAGGACCATGTGAGCGGCACGCTTTCGCTGTGGTTTCAGCAAGGGGCGACGAACAACGGCGGCGACCCTCAGCAAAAGTTGCAGGCCGGATTCGCAGCCGGTCGTCGCAACGGTATCTCGCGCTCGTGGTATCCGAACGGCCGCCCGCGTGCGTTTTTTCGCTACGAAGCGGACGTGCTTGCCGACGCAAAGGCATGGAGCGCCGCGGGCGTGCCTCTGGCCGAGGGCGAGGCGCGGGAACTTGCGTTACGTGATCGCGAAGAGGACGAGACGTATTATGCTTCGCTTGATGCCATCGTCGCGACGCATCTGCCGGCTTGCGAAGGACATTCTCCGGGATCGGCGCACGCAGGACAATCGGCGTCCATCATGAGCGCCGCAGGGCCGCCCCAAGGCGCGAATTGCTCCCCCGCTGGGGGCAGCGCAGCGGCGATAGCCGCAAGCGTGGGGGTCCAGTTCTATTTTGCTGAGGAGGTAACATGCCCAACAAACGCCGCGAGTTGCTCCAAGCCGCGGCTGCGCTCGCGGCGGGTGGCGTCGCAACGCAGGCGAGCGCCGCCGCCGACACGGCCATGACAATACGTACGCCATTTGACGTCGCCGACACGTTCATTCCCATCGCCGGAAGCACGGAACAATTTCCCGTACGGCGCATCTACTGCATCGGTCGCAACTATGCGGCACATGCGCGCGAAATGGGATCGGATCCGAACCGCGAGCCGCCGTTCTTTTTCCAGAAGCCGACCGATGCGATTCAGATCGTCCCGCCCGGCGAAACGATCGATCATCCGTATCCGACGCTCACCAAGAACTATCACTACGAAGTCGAGCTCGTCGCAGCGCTCGCGAAGGGCGGACTCAACGTGCCGGTCGATAAGGCGCTCGATCTGGTGTACGCCTACACGGTCGGACTCGACATGACGCGCCGTGATTTGCAGCGCGCGATGGGCGACGAAAAGAAGCCGTGGGAGATCGGAAAGAGCTTCGATCGTTCCGCGCCGCTCGGGCCGCTGCAACCGGCAGCAAAGACCGGACATTTCAAGGAGGGCGGGATCTGGCTCAAGGTCAACGGCCAGATCAAGCAGAACGCCAACTTGAATCAGATGATCTGGTCGGTGGCCGAGCAGATCAGCAGACTCTCGGAGGCATTCGAGCTCGCACCGGGCGATATCATCTATTCCGGGACGCCGGAGAACGTCGGGCCGGTGGTGAAGGGCGACGTGATCGACGCACACATCGATGGTCTTCCGGATATTCGCGTAAGAATCATCTGACGCATGCTGTAGGC
>DASPYC010000468.1:0-9742 GCA_035636955.1 Casimicrobiaceae bacterium | reverse complement strand
AGGCGCCGGACGCTTGATCCGTACCGAGACCGATCGCGGCGTGTTGATGATCTGCGATCCGCGGCTCACCGACAAGCCCTACGGACGCCGAATCTGGCAAAGCCTGCCGCCGATGCGTCGCACGCGCGATGTCGACGACGTGCTGGCGTTCTTCGATTCGACGCTGCCGTCGTCAGACGCGGCAGACGCGATGCTCGCGCTCCAGCGCTGAATGAGTTTTCGTGTCGTCGTGCTCGGCGGGTACGGAAATTTCGGCGCGCGCATTGCCCGCACGCTGGCGCGCGATCCCGGTATGGCGGTTACCGTGGTGGGCCGCGAAGCCGCTCGAGCGGTCGACACGGCAACGGCGATCGCGCTCGAATGCGGCAATCGGGTCGACGCGGCGGCTTTCGATGTATCGGCACGCGATATCGGCGCACGGCTACGAACGCTCGAACCCAACCTCGTCATCCACACGTGCGGTCCGTTCCAATCGCGTGATTACGGCGTAGCGCGCGCTGCCCTTTCGGTCGGGGCGCACTATGTCGATTTGGCCGATGCACGCAAGTTCGTCTGCGGCATCCGGGCGATCGACGACGCCGCGCGCTCGCGCGAGTTGCTCGTCGTCAGCGGCGCAAGCACCGTGCCGGGATTGAGCGGCACCGTGATCGATGCCTTTGCGCATGAATTCGAAGCGCTGCAATCGATCGATCTGGGGATCGCGCCCGGGAACCGCACGCGGCGAGGTAGCGCGACAGTCGCTTCGGTCGCGAGTTATGTCGGCCGCCAGTTCGGCGTCTGGAACGGCGGCGTGTGGCAACCGGCTTACGGTTGGCAACGGCTGCGACGTCATCGCTATCCGCCTGCCGTGGGTACGCGGTGGCTTGCGGACTGCGACGTCCCCGACCTCGAGCTTTTTCCCGAGCGCTATCCCGGCGTGCAATCGGTGCACTTCGGCGCAGGGCTCGAGTTGCCCTTGCTGCACTTTGGCCTGTGGCTCTTATCGTGGCCATCGCGCTGGCGTTGGATTGCGCCGCTCGACGCGCACGCCGAACGTTTGCGTCGGAGTAGCGAATGGTTCGCGAAATTAGGTACCGATGTGGGTGCCATGCATGTCGAGATGCACGGGTTTCGTCGCGGCCATCAGCTCGACGTGATATGGACGCTCGTGGCCGGCCACGGCGACGGTCCACAAATTCCTTGCACCCCCGCGATCGTTATCGCGCGGAAGCTCGCCGCTGGAACGCTCGTCGCGCGCGGTGCTCTGCCATGCATTGGGCTATTTTCGCTCGAGGAATGCTTGCGCGAGCTGGAGGGCTACGACGTGCGGACGATCGTCGAGCGGACGCTAATTTAGCCCCTCAACCTGGGCTACCAAAACTTCCACCACGGCTTCGCCGGTGTTCCTTTGACATAGACACTGTCGGGAAAAGTCTTGACCAGAATTTGACGTGAATCGTCGGCAAGCTGATTGAGACCGAGCTTTTCGTACGATTTGACGAGAACATCGAGCGCCGGCTCGTTCGATGCCGTCTGCGGTGTATTCATCAGCGCGGCCTGTGCGCGATTAGCCGAGGCGACATACGCGCCGCGATTGTAGTAGTAGCGGGCGACATTGACTTCGTACATGCCGATCGCGTTGGTCAGATAGCGCATCCGTTGCTTCGCATCGTCGGCATAGCGGCTGTCCGGAAAACGTTGCACCAGATCCTTGAACGCCGAGAACGACTCGCGCATCTGCTTCGGATCGCGCTCGGCGAGATCGAGCTCGTAGACGTAACCCAAAATACCCTGGTCCTCGCGAAAATAGACGAGGCCCTTCAGGAAATACGCGTAGTCGACATTGGGATGATTCGGATACGTCCTGATGAAGCGGTCGCATGCCGCCGTCGCGGCAGCTTGCTCACTCGCGCGCCAGTTGGAGAACGCACCTTCGAGAATCGCCTGCTGGGCGTAGCGGCCGTACGGATAACGCGACTCCAGCGTTTCGAAGAGCTTGATCGCCCGCGTATAATTCCCCTCGAGCATCGCGTCATGCGCGCTGCCATAGAGCTTTTCGGCGGACCATCCCGCCGTTTCGTCTTTCACGTCGGGCAACAGGCCGCAGCCGGCCAGCGCAAGCACCAACAACATGCCCGCGATCCACGTTCTAGCCTGCGGCCTTTGTTCAATCATCGGTGCCATCCTTCGTGAGTCGCGCGAATTATAGCGGAGCGGACGCCGCGATCCGCGATGACGCTGTCGCGGCTCCGCTCGAGCTGACTGTTCCGTCCGACCTCGCCGGGCTGCGCTTCGACCAAGCGCTCGCGCGGCTGGTTCCGCAGCATTCCCGCAGTCGCCTCAAGGACTGGATTGACGCCGGGCGCGTCACGCTCGATGGCGCGATCGCCGAGGGCAAACGACGGCTTTCCGGCGGTGAGCGGATCGTCATCGAGGCGGTGCAGGACGCACTCGCCGTTGCGGATGCGCCGCAGGCGATCGAGGTTGCCATCGTTCACGAGGACGAGGCGATTATCGTTGTCGACAAACCGCCGGGGTTGGTTGTCCATCCGGGCAGCGGCAACCGCGACGGTACGTTGCTAAACGCGCTGTTGCACCACGCGCCACAGCTCGCCGCGCTTCCGCGTGCCGGCATCGTTCATCGACTTGATAAGGATACGAGCGGGCTTCTGGTGGTTGCGAAAACAGCTATTGCGCAAACCGATCTCGTGCGGCAGCTGCAGGCGCGCACGGTCAAACGCGAGTACATCGCCCTCGTGCATGGCGACGTGTCACGCGCGATAACGATTGATGCGCCGATCGGCCGGCATCCGCGCGTCCGTACGACGATGGCAGTCGTCGCGCGCGGCAGACCGGCGCGCACGCACGTCAAACCACTCGAGCGTTATGGCGCGGCAACGCTCGTGCAATGCACGCTGGAAACCGGACGAACGCATCAAATCCGCGTTCATCTTGCGGCGATCGATCATCCATTGGTCGGCGATCCGGCATATGGCCGCCGTCGCGGCTCTGCCGCGCTGCCGGCCTTCCACCGCCAGGCCCTGCACGCAATTCGCCTGGCCTTCATCCATCCGGAAACAAAAAAGCGACGGCAATGGGAAACGTCGTTGCCGGACGACATGGAGCGTCTGTTGTCGCAGTTGCGAACGAATAAACAATGACGATCGCGACTACGTCAACGCTTGCCTCGCGTATCGCGCGGGACGGTCTCGACTGGATTGTGCCGTCGTGGCCAGTGCCGGCGGACGTTTACTCGCTTTCGACGACGCGAACCGGTGGCGTGAGCGTCGGCCGTTATGCGACATTGAACCTTGGCACGGCGACCGGCGACGATCCGACAGCGGTCGCCGACAATCGGCGCCTTGTCGCAGCGTACATTCCCTCCGCTCCCGTGTGGCTTCGCCAAGTGCATGGCGCAAACGTCGTTACGCTCGATTCGGCGGAAATCGATGCGGCTTGCACACGCGCCCCAATCGCTGATGCGGCGGTCACGCGCCAGCGCGATGTCGTGCTCAGCGTGCTGATCGCGGATTGCCTGCCCGTTTTGTTCGCTGAAACCACCGGCAACGTCATCGCCGTCGCGCACGCGGGTTGGCGCGGTCTTGCAAGCGGCGTTCTGGACAACACAGTTGCGGCGATGGGCGTCGATCCGGCCGACATCGTCGTGTGGCTTGGGCCGGCGATCGGCATGAATGCGTTCGAGGTGGGAAAAGACGTCGTCGATGCATTCGCGAGATCCGACGTCAACAAAGGCTTCGCCCCAAAGGGACACGGCAAGTGGAACGCCGATCTGTACGCAATCGCCCGCGCACGACTCGAGCGATGCGGCGTACGAAACGTGAACGGCGGCGGCTATTGCACATTCACGGACAGCGCACGGTTCTTTTCGTATCGCCGCGAGCGTGAAACGGGTCGCATGGCGGCTTTGATCTGGATCGCCTCGTAGTACCCTATCGAACAATAACGACAACAACGGTCCATCGATTTCATGCGCACTCTCCTATCGATTGTCGTTGCGGCGCTTGCCGGCGGCGTGCTGTCGACGCTCGCGGCCGCTGCGACGTTGCGCCTTGCGTCGTCGTGGATTCCGCGACTCGTCTCGTTCGCCGTGGGTGCGCTTTTGGGCGCCGTATTCCTCGAGCTCTTGCCGCACGCGTTGGAGAACGGCGGCGTCCATTACGTGTTGCTGATTGTTCTGATCGGTCTTCTCGCGTTCTTTCTGCTTGAGAAGCTCGTGCTGTGGCGCCACGCGCACGGCCATGAGCAGCATGCGCACGACGACGAGGAATCAGAGCACGATCACGCAATGCACGGCCACCCGATCGTCGACGGCGGCCGTCCCGGATTGATGATCCTGATCGGCAACAGCGTGCACAATTTCTGCGACGGCGTCGTCATCGCCGCAGCGTTTCTCGCGGACCATGCGCTCGGCGTCGCAACGACGCTGGCGATCGTCGCGCACGCCGTACCGCAACAGGTCGGTGATTTCGCAGTCCTGCTGCATTCGGGCTTCGGTCGCAAGAAAGCGTTCGCGTTCAACGTCGGCGCAGGATTCGCCACGCTGGTCGGTGCGCTGGCCGCATATGGCGCATTGGCCGGAATGGAACGTGTACTGCCGACAGTCCTTGCGATCGCCGCCGCGAGCCTGCTCTACGTCGCAGTGGCCGATTTGATTCCAAGTCTTCACCGTCGTCCTGAACCGATCGAAACGGCAAAGCAGGCCCTGCTTATCGGACTAGGGCTTGCAACGATCGGTATTGCGCACGTTGCGCTCGAGCATTGAACGGCTCGACACGATCGATGTTCTAACATATTGAACACCGCTTTCGCTCGCCCCGTCATCCATGTCAGCGCTCAACACTTCGCCGGTCAATCAAGGGAGCGAGCTTGCCGCGCTCTGGCAGCAGCTTGCGGAGGAATGCGCGAAGTGGTGGATGACGCCCGCGTCGCCGCCGTCGCTGCCGGCAGAGCACACCGTCGCTGAATCGGCTCAGGCGATCGCGCCGTTGTTCGATGCTCGTGCCATCGCGGAACTCACTGAACGGTTCGCGCCGCGTTTTCAGGCGTTGTGGGCGCGCGTGATGAGTGGCCCCGCAACGTCGAGATCGGACGCGACTGCGCCGAACGAACGAGATCGCCGCTTCGCCGCTCCAGCATGGCGCGATCAGCCGTATTACGCGTTCATCAAGGACGCCTATCTGCTCTACGCCGAATATCTGACAGAGCTCGCGTCGCTCGCGCAACTCCCGCCCACGGATAAACGTCGGCTCGAGTTTGCGACACGGCAATATATCGACGCGATCGCGCCGACGAATTATCCGGCGACCAATCCCGAAGTGCTGCAGCGTGCGCTCGAGACCGATGGCGCAAGTCTGCTGCAGGGCTTCGCCAATCTTGTCGGCGACGCACGCAAGGGCCGCATCACGATGAGCGACGAGGGCGCGTTCGCCGTCAGTCGAAATCTGGCGGTGACCCCAGGGAGCGTCGTGTTTCGCAACGAGCTGATCGAGCTTATTCAATACGACGCGACGACGCCGACTGTACACAAGCGGCCGCTGGTGATGGTGCCGCCGTGCATCAACAAATTCTATATCCTGGACTTGCGGCCGGAGAATTCATTCGTTCGCCATGCGGTCGGCCAGGGGCATACGGTGTTCATGATCTCGTGGCGCAACATACCGCCCGACCTCGGCAAACTGTCGTGGGATGACTATCTCGAACGTGGCGTGCTCGCCGCATTCGACGTCGCGCGCGAGATCACGGGCAGCAAGACGCACAATGCGCTCGGTTTCTGTGTCGGCGGCACGATGCTTGGATGCGCGCTCGCCGTTCTCGCAGCGCGCAACGATCGGTCGGTGGCGAGTGCGACGTTTTTGACGACGATGCTCGACTATTCCGATCCCGGCGAGATCGGCGTCTACATTTCGCGCGAGTCGCTCGCGGCGCGCGAGCCGGCCCTTCTTGCCGGGCAGCGCGTGCACGGAAGCGAGTTGGCGAGTGCCTTCGCGAGTTTGCGCGCCAATGAGCTGGTGTGGAATTACGTGGTGAACAATTACTTGAAAGGGCAAACGCCGCCGGCATTCGACCTTTTGTACTGGAATGGCGATTCCACCAATCTGCCGGGCCCGATGTATGACTATTATCTGAAGGAGCTCTACATCGAAAATCGCCTGCGCGTGCCGAATGCGCTGACGATGGCGGGCAAGCGAATCGATTTGCGAAAGATTGCCATCCCATCGTACGTCTACGCGTCGCGCGAGGACCACATCGTGCCGTGGCGCACGGCGTATTGGACCGTGACGCTGGTTGGCGGCGAGGTCACGTTCGTGCTGGGATCGTCGGGTCACATCGCGGGCGTCGTCAACCTGATCACGTCGTCGCGGCGCAGCTACTGGACCAACGAAACATTGAACGAAGATCCCGACGAGTGGCTGTTGCACGCACAAAACTATCCAGGCAGCTGGTGGCCGCATTGGTACGCATGGCTGGCACGCCATGGTGGCGCAAAGCGCCCGGCGCCGCGAACGACAGGCAGCTCGCGGCATCGCCCGCTCGCACCGGCGCCAGGTTTATACGTGCTCGAGCCGGCGAGCTGAAAACCGAAAGCCAACAGCCGGCCCCTCGCGACGCGCCAAAACCACGCCACGGGACAGCAACGTGTCGAGGCGTTAACATGGCGGCAAGCGGCTTGCGCAATTTCTTTCCGCTCTCTTTCCCGGAGATTTCCAAATGACCGACATCGTCATTACCCACGCAACACGTACGGCAATCGGCAAATTCGGCGGCTCGCTCGCCAAGATTCCCGCGCCGGATCTCGGTGCCACTGTGATCCGCGCGCTGCTCGCGCAATCCGGCCTCAAGCCCGAGCAGATTTCCGAAGTGATTCTCGGCCAGGTGTTGACCGCCGGCAGCGGTCAGAACCCGGCGCGCCAAGCGTCAATCAAAGCGGGCCTGCCGACGTCGATCCCCGCGATGACGATCAACAAAGTGTGCGGCTCCGGTCTCAAGGCCGTGATGCTCGCCGCACAGGCTGTGCAATGCGGCGATGCCGATATCGTCATTGCCGGCGGACAGGAAAACATGAGCGCGGCGCCGCATGTGCTGCCGGGATCGCGCGACGGCTTCCGCATGGGCGATGCGAAGTTGATCGACTCGATGATCGTCGACGGCTTGTGGGACGTCTACAACCAGTATCACATGGGTACGACGGCCGAGAACGTCGCCAAGCAATACGGGATAACGCGCGCGCAACAGGACGAGTTCTCCGTCGCAAGCCAGAACAAGGCCGAAGCCGCGCAGAAAGCGGGACGATTCAAAGAGGAGATCACGCCGGTGACGATTCCCCAGCGCAAGGGCGATCCCGTTGCATTCGCAACCGATGAATTCGTGAAGGCGGGAACAACGCTCGACTCGATCGCTGGATTGCGGGCGGCGTTCGCGAAAGACGGAACGGTGACCGCCGCCAACGCGTCGGGCTTAAACGATGGTGGCGCAGCCGTGCTGGTGATGACCGCGACGCGCGCGGGGCAGCTGGGCTTGAAGCCGATCGCAAAGATCCAGGCGTTCGCTTCGTCCGGCGTCGATCCGTCGATCATGGGCATGGGGCCGGTGCCTGCATCGCGGCGCTGTCTCGAGAAAGCCGGCTGGAAAGCGGCGGATCTCGATTTGATGGAGATCAACGAAGCATTCGCAGCGCAGGCCTGCGCGGTCAACAAGGAAATGGGCTGGGACACGTCCAAGATCAATGTGAACGGCGGCGCCATCGCGCTCGGCCATCCGATCGGCGCATCGGGATGCCGCGTCCTCGTTACGCTGCTGCATGAAATGGTCAAGCGCAATTCCAAGAGAGGACTCGCGTCACTGTGCATCGGCGGCGGAATGGGCGTCGCGATGGCGGTGATTCGCTAGTCCACCTCGGCTCGACTACAAGCTTCGACACGGAGGAACACGATCATGGCAACGACAACGCGCGTAGCGCTCGTCACCGGCGGCATGGGCGGATTGGGCGAGGCGATCTGCCTCAAGCTCGCCGCGCTGGGCGACAAGGTCGTCACAACGTTTTCGCCCGGCAACACCAAGGCGCAGGAATGGCTCGAAACGATGAAAAAGCAGGGCTATGCGTTTCGGGCATTTCCCTGCGATATCACCGATTGGGATTCCGCCGCCGCGTGTGCGCAGAAAGTGGCTGCGGAAGTCGGACCGATCGACGTGCTCGTCAACAACGCCGGCATCACACGCGACATGACGTTCAAGAAAATGGACAAGGTCAATTGGGATGCGGTGATCAAGACCAATCTCGACTCGTGCTTCAACATGACGAAGCAGGTGTGCGACGGCATGGTCGAGCGCGGATGGGGCCGCATCATCAACATCTCGTCGGTGAACGGCCAGAAAGGCGCCTTCGGCCAAACAAACTATTCCGCGGCGAAGGCGGGCATGCACGGCTTCACCAAAGCGTTGGCGCTCGAAGTCGCGCGCAAGGGGGTCACCGTCAACACGATCTCGCCCGGCTACATCGGCACGAAGATGGTGATGGCCATTCCAAAAGAAGTGCTCGACAGCAAGATCGTTCCGCAGATTCCGATGGGACGGCTCGGCAAGCCCGAGGAAGTCGCGGGACTTGTCGCGTATTTGTCGAGCGACGAAGCCGCGTTCGTCACCGGCGCCAACATTGCGATCAACGGCGGCCAGCACATGTTTTGAAATGCCGATCGCTCAACAGGAGCGTTGCATGCGCCTTCAATCAATCATGCGATGGCGTAGCGCAGCCGTCGCGTTTTGGCTGATTGCTTTCACCGCAACAGCGCAGGAGCAATTCCCATCGCGGGCGATTTCGCTGATCGTTCCTTTTCCTCCCGGCGGCGTCGCCGATATCGTCGGCAGACCGTTTGCCGACGCGCTTTCGCGTGAATTGAAAACGCCGGTCGTGATCGAGAACAAGACCGGTGCCGGTGGCGGGATCGGAATGGGATTCGTAGCGAAAGCGAAGCCCGACGGCTATACGTTGCTCCTCGCGCTGTCGTCGATTTCGATTCTCCCTGCCGCGGATAAGGTGATCGGACGGCCGCCGCTCTACCAGCTCGATCAACTGACGCCGATCGCGCGCTTGACTGCCGATCCCACAGTGCTCGCAGTGCGTGCCGACAGCCCGTGGAAAACGTTGCAGGAATTCGTCGACGACGCGCGCAAGCGTCCCGGTGCGATCAACTACGGCTCATCGGGCAACTACGGCACGATGCATATGCCGATGGAGATGTTCGCGCAGAGCGCGGGCATCAAGCTGCTGCATGTGCCGTTCACTGGAGCGGGACCCGCGGTCGTCGCATTGCTGGGTGGCACGATCGAAGCGATCGCGTCGGGCCCGTCCACGGTGATTCCCCATGTGAAGGGGGGCAAGCTCCGTGTGCTCGCTTCGTGGGGCGACAAGCGGCTTTCTTCGCTGCCGGACATTCCCACGCTGATGGAATCGGGCTACGACGTCGTGTTCTTCCAATGGTCCGGATTATTTGCGCCGGCAGGCACACCGGAAGCTGTCATCGCGAAATTGCGCGAAGCCGCGCGCGCCGCCGCGAGCGATGCAAAGTTCGTCGGCGCTCTCGCCGCAGTCGACACACCGGTGCAATATCTGGACGCGCCGGAAATGCAAAAGTTCTGGGCGAGCGACGTGAAGAAGCTGACCGACGCCGTCGGGCGCGTCGGCAAGCTCGAATAACGACCGCTTCGGAGCAAGATAAAAAAAGCCCCGCGGGTTGCCCTGCGGGGC
>DASPYC010000467.1:0-2583 GCA_035636955.1 Casimicrobiaceae bacterium | reverse complement strand
TCGTACCCACGCAGATCGGCGCATAACCCACGGGGTATGCAACGCTCTTTTCCACCGGCTTTACGTTAGGCGCTGTGTGAATCACCGCATGTCCGCGTAAATCGAAGCGCGTACGCCGGCCGCGATCGAACATGTGAATCTGCGTCGCGTCGCGCAGGCCGTATAACGTCGACTGGAGTGTCACCGTGTCATTGACCGTGAGCGCGCGTACTTGCGCTTCGCTGATCGGCGGCGTGAGCTCGAAATGCGCCATGTCAGTTCCGACGGGCCGCCCCGAGGAACTGACCCGCCCCCTCTGGGGGCAGCGAGCGGAGCGAGCGTGGGGGTCGTTTCATCCTAGAATCCGTACGCCACACCAGACGGCGTGAAGGTCGCGCGGGCCCGTCGCGCCGAATGGCACTGCATGTTGACGGCAACGGGATTCATCGTGATATGGGTCGCGGCAAGCTCGACGTGCACCGCGAACGCCGTCGAATCGCCGCCCAATCCCTGCGGGCCGACGCCGAGCGCATTGACGGCCGCGGATAATTCCGTCTCGAGCTTGGTGCCCTCCCGGTCGCTGCAATGCGTGCCGAGCGCGCGCGTTGCGGCTCGTTTCGCCAGCGCGACGCACAGGTCCGACGTGCCGCCGATGCCGACGCCGACAATCGTAGGCGGACACGTCTTGCCGCCGGCGGCCAGCACGCAGTCGACGACGAAGGTGCGAATCGCGTCGACGCCTTCCGCCGGAATCGCCATCTTGAGAAACGAGTTGTTCTCCGAGCCGCTGCCTTTCGGAATCATTTCGATTTCGAGCGTGTCGGGCGTTTCGCTCCAGTCGACGTGAATCACCGGCACCTCGATGCCGCACGACGTCTGATCGTTCTTGCGCGTGAGCGGGTGCACGATCGATGAACGCAGCGGATGTTCGACCGTTGCCCGCGCGCAGCCATCGCGGATCGCGCGCTTGAGCGCAGCGCCGTCGATCTCCACATTGGCTCCAATCCACACGTTATAGATTGGCACGCCGGTGTCCTGGCAGAGGAGGTTGTCGGTGTCCTCGGCGACGCTGATGTTCTTGATCATCGTCGCGAGCACGCGCTGCGCAATCGGCGCGGTTTCCTGCGCGGCGAGACGCGCGAAGCCCTCCTTGACGTCCGGCGGAAGTATCTTGAGCGCGCGAACGTAGAGCTCTTTCGCCGTTTCTTCGACCAAGCGGTAATCGACTTTCATGATCATGCGATCAATGCCAGCGCGTAGACGAGGCCGATCATGGCGGCCATGCCGAACGTGCCGGCAATCCAGTCCTTGCGCAATCCCGACCACGGACGAAACTCGATCAGCAAGAGTCGAATGCCGCCCGTCAAGTGAACGACAAGGAGCACGACGAGACCCCATTGCGCGAATTTCACGAGCGGCTGGTCGGCAAAGCGAAGGAATGCATCGAGCGATGCGGGACCCGAAAGCGCCGTTCCCAATGCCCAGAAATGCAGGGGCAAAAAAATCGCCAGCATCAGCCCCGAGACTCGATGCGCGAGGAATGCCCACCAGGCGGGATGACCGTGCGCGCCGGCATATAGGATCATACGATCACCGCGTAGACCGCTCGGAACCCCATCGCGAGAAGCGCGAGCGCAATGACAACCGCAGCCGTTGCCGCGTTCCGTTCGCGCCAGCGCAGCCATTCGACGGCAATGGCTTTGAGCCCAATGGGCACATGGATGGCGCAGGCAATGACGAATACTGAGTAGAAAGCGGCGAAGGGTACGCTGCCGCGCGTGCGGGCCAAAATGTCGGCGGCCGTCAAACCGCCGCGGGAAGCGTAAACGATCATCACCAGATGAATGATGACGCAAACGGCGAGCACTATCGCGCTCAACCGTTGCCAATACCAGAGCTTTGCTTGCGAGGCGGCGCCGGACACGCGCGCGGCGCTCACAATTCGCCGCGCATCGCGGCTTTAGCAGTCGCGCGTTTCAACCCGGCAATCGCGGCGGTCGGCGCCAGGTGCTTGGGACACCACTGCGTGCACGAACCTTGCGTATGGCAGGCGTGACAGCCGGCATCGCCGGCCACCGCGCGCAAACGAACGCGTCCATCGGTGTCACGTTCGTCGTTGACGAGCGTCCACGCGCGATTGAGCGCAGCCGGCCCCAAGAAATCGGCTCGCCATCCGACGACGTCGCACGCCGCGTAGCAAACGCCGCAGCCGATGCATTCGACGCCGGCGTCGGCGGCAACGCGCTCGGGAGAGCTGGGCGTTACGCGCGCAAAATCATCGCGTCGGGTGCGCGCGCCGGTGAACTCGCCCTTTGCGCGCGCCCATTTCTCGAAGAATTCGCGCATGTCGGTGACGAGATCGCGAATGATCGGCAAGTGAGCGAGCGGCGCGATCCGCAGCGTGTTGCCCGTCATCACTTTCGCGACGTGCGTGCGGCAGGTCCAACGGGGCGTTCCGTTGACCGTCATTGCGCATGACCCGCACATTCCCACGCGACAGGCGAAACGGTAGGCGAGCGACGGATCCAAATGCCGTTGGACGTACGTCACGACATCGAGAACGGTCTGGCTTTCGTGGCGGGGAACTTCGTACGTCGAGAAGCT
>DASPYC010000466.1:0-2687 GCA_035636955.1 Casimicrobiaceae bacterium | reverse complement strand
CGGCGACAATCACCAAGCCATTCGCGCATCAGCCGCTCGTCGGTCCACGTGGATCCAAAATGAACGTTGATGCAACGTCCACGCTGGTCGCTGAAGCGATTGGCATGAGCGTGGCCGCCCGGGTATGCGATGACCGATCCTGCCGGACAGTCGAAGCTTTCGCGTGCCCGCACGTCGAGGCACCCTTCCATCACGACGCACACATAAGGGTTCGCATGCTCGTGACGCGGCACGATCGTGCTTGGCGCGTGTTCGGCCGCATTGATGCACAGATCGCCGCTTGTCACCGTGTTGACGATGGCACCGAAGTTCTGGCCAAGTTCGAGGCGGCTAGCGAGGGGCATACGTCCGGGGACATTGCGGTCGGGCAAAGGCGCGTTTGGTTTGAAAGCGGTCATACACAACAGTGTAGCGACTGCCGCTGTCTCCGGCGCGGCGAAAGGCCCCAAATACCACGCCTGCTAGAATCATTTTTTTGTCGCGGGATACCGATCGCCATGACGTCATTGCGCCTGCTGTGTCTGCTCCTCGTCGGCATGTTCGCCACTCCCGCCTTCGGCCAGGCCGCGGCACCGCCCGACGCCGTGGCCAAGCCCACCTGCACGAAGCCTGGTGAATTTCCCGGAACCCTAGCGACCGATCGGCAGCGCCAGACCTGGCAGAAGGAATACACGGCGTACTCCGAGTGCATGAAGAAATTCATCAGCGAACAGAAGGCCTTAGCAGAACCCTATCTCAAGGCCTACAACGCGGCGATCGACGAGTACAACGAAAATATCAAGGTGTACAACGAGCAGATCGAGAAGGCGCGCGCCGCCAAGTAAGCGTGCACTCGATGCCTGCCGCCGTCCGATTCGATATCGCGGACCCGCTTGCGGCGGAAGACACAGCGCTTGCGATCGCCAAGGTCCTGCTCGAAGGCTTCAACCGCCATTACGCGTTGTTTCGCGAGTGTGCGCGTGCGGCGAAGCGTTATTTCGAGGCGGGCAATTGGCTCGCAATCCATCACATCGTTCGGGATCGCATCGACTTCTACGACCGCCGTTGCGCGGAAACCGTCGAGCGCGTCGAACGCGAATTTCGCTCGGCGGGCCTTGCGGGCGGCGGCGCCGACGCGCTGTGGGACCGCGTCAAGCTGCATTTCATCGGACTCTTGATCGACCATCGGCAGCCCGAGTGCGCCGAGACGTTCTTCACGACAGTCTCGTGCAAGATCCTGCATCGCACGTACTATCACAATCGATTCATCTTCGTCCGTCCGGCGGCGTCGACCGAATATCTCGATGCCGACGTCCCGTCGTATCGCAGCTACTACCCCCAGCGCGCCGGTCTTCGGCATGCGCTGATCGACTTGACACTGGATCTGCAGCTCGACCGGCGCTTTGCGGATTTCCGCGGCGATCTCCGTCACGCTTTGGCGGCGATGCGGCGCCGCCTGCCTCGCCCTTTCGTCGCGGAAGCAAATTTCCAGATTCAGGTCTTGTCGTCGTTGTTTTTCCGCAATAAGACCGCGTATGCAGTCGGCCGCCTGGTCAACGGCGGCGCGACGTATCCATTCGTCGTCGCGATCAAGCACGATGCCGAGGGATGTCTCGTCATCGATGCGCTGCTGACCGACCCGACGGAGCTCGCGTTGCTCTTCTCGGCCAATCGCGCCTATTTTCTGGTCGACATGGAGGTGCCGTCGGCATACGTCGCGTTCCTACGCGAGGTCGTGCCGCACAGAACGGCGGCCGAGCTCTATACGATGGTCGGACTGCAGAAGCACGGAAAGACGCTGTTCTTCCGCGATTTCCTGCACCACCTCAAGCACTCGACCGACCGTTTCATCGTCGCACCCGGCATCAAGGGACTCGTGATGACGGTGTTCACGCTGCCGTCGTATCCATACGTGTTCAAGGTGATTCGCGATCGGATCGCCGTATCGAAGGATACCGACCGTACCAAGGTCAAGCAGAAATACGCACTCGTCAAACACCACGACCGTGCAGGACGGATGACCGATATTCTCGAGTATTCGGACGTTGCGTTTCCGATCGAGCGGTTCACTCCGGAGCTTCTTGCCGAGCTCGAGGCGGTTGCGCCTTCCCAAGTCGAGTATGACGGCGCACGGATCGTCGTTCGTCACGTGTACATCGAACGGCGGCTGACACCGCTCAATCTGTATCTCGCGAACGCCGACGACGCCGGCCGGATTCGCGCAATGCGCGACTACGGCGAGGCGCTGCGCGAGCTCGCGGCAGTCAACATCTTTCCCGGCGACTTGTTGTTCAAGAACTTCGGCGTCACCCGATACGGTCGTGTCGTCTTTTACGACTACGACGAGATCGATTACTTAAGCGATTGCAATTTCCGCGACATCCCATCGCCGCCCCCGGAATGGGACGAGATGTCGAGCGATATCTGGTATACGGTCGGTCCGAGGGACATCTTTCCGGAGGAATTCGAGACGTTCCTGTTGACCGATCCCAAAGTGCGCAATGCGTTCATCGCGTTTCATGCCGACTTGCTTCGAGTCGGCGCATGGCAGAGCATGCAACGCGGGATCGTCGATGGCGCGCTGACCGAAGTCCTGTCCTATCCGCCTTCAATCCGCTTTCACCCGCCGCCGACGAGCGAGCTCGCCACGGCACCGAGGCCGCTGGCCCGGTGATATGCTCGCGCGGACGGACGCCTCGGACACTCTT
>DASPYC010000465.1:0-10833 GCA_035636955.1 Casimicrobiaceae bacterium | reverse complement strand
GCGCCGGCGACGTCATCCCCGAAGTCGTCCGCGTGCTCACCGAAAAGCGGCCGCCGCATGCGAAGGCCTTCGAGATGCCGACGAAGTGTCCGGAATGCGGATCGGCGATCGAGCGCCTGCCCGACGAGGCGATTGCGCGGTGCACCGGCGGCCTCGTTTGTCCGGCGCAGCGGAAGCAGTCGCTGTTGCATTTTGCCGGGCGACGCGCGCTCGACATCGAAGGCTTGGGCGACAAGCTCGTCGATCAGCTCGTCGATAGCGGCGTCGTGCGTACGCCGGCTGACCTTTACCAGCTCGATCATTCACAGCTGTCGAAGCTTGAACGGATGGCGGACAAGAGCGCAGGGAATGTACGTGCTGCGATCGAAAAGAGTAAGCACACGACGCTCGCCCGATTTATTTTTGCGCTCGGCATACGGCACGTCGGCGAAACGACGGCGAAAGATCTCGCCTCGCATTTCGGCAGTCTCGATGCCCTGATGAATGCCGACGAAACAGCACTGCTTGATGTCCATGATGTCGGCCCCGTGCTCGCGAAAGCCCTCGCCGACTTCTTTGCCGAGCCTCACAATCGCGACGTGATCAAGCAGTTGCGCGCCGCAGGCGTTCGCTTCGCCGAAGGGTCGCCGCGCCGCGCCGCATCCGGTGCGGTCGTGGGCATGACGTTCGTTCTGACCGGCTCGCTGTCCTCGCTTACCCGCGAAGAAGCGGCTGAATTGATCGAAGGCAATGGCGGCAAAGTTGCGAGCAGCGTGTCGAAGAAGACCGATTTCGTCGTGGCGGGCGAAGAGGCCGGATCGAAGCTCGAGCGGGCGCAGGCGCTCGGCGTGAAGATCATCGATGAAGCGGGGCTCAAGGCCCTGCTTTCCGGAAGCACATCCACACGGCGATCACCATGAGAAACATCACCAAAGCGGTATTCCCAGTCGCCGGCCTTGGCACTCGCTTCTTGCCGGTGACCAAAGCGAGTCCGAAGGAAATGCTGCCGGTCGTGGACAAACCGCTGATCCAATATGCGGTCGAGGAGGCCGCCGCCGCCGGCATCACCGACATGATCTTCATCACGGGCCGCAACAAGCGCGCGATCGAGGACCACTTTGACAAAGCGTACGAGCTCGAAACGGAGCTGACGCTGCGGCACAAGACGGCGCTCCTCGAGGCGGTCCAGGCGGCGACGCCACGCGGCATCAATTGCGTCTACATTCGGCAAACGGAAGCGCTCGGTCTCGGCCACGCGGTGTTGTGCGCCGCGCCGGTCGTCAACAACGAGCCGTTTTGCGTCCTGCTCGCGGATGACTTGATCAGCGCGTCGGTGCCCGTCATCAAACAGATGGTAGACGTCGCGGGACGCGAAAATGCTTCGACGATCGGCGTCATGGAAGTACCGCGGGCCGACATCGGCAGCTACGGAATCGTCGAGACGATTCCCGAGCCGGCGGTCGAACGCGTCGGGCGCATTTCGCGCATCGTGGAAAAGCCGCAGGCCGGCAGCGTCCCTTCGACGCTCGCTGTCGTTGGCCGTTACGTGCTGTCGGCCCGTATCTTTCATCACCTGCGTGCCGCGCAGCCCGGCGCCGGCGGCGAAATCCAATTGACCGATGGCATTGCGGGCCTGCTCACGGAAGAGCGGGTCCTCGCGTACATATTCGAGGGGCGCCGCTACGATTGCGGCAGCAAGCTGGGGTACATGGAAGCGACCGTCGACTACGGCCTTAAGCATGCGGAAGTCGGCGCCGGATTCGCGCGTTTCCTGGCGGAGAAGCGCGGGGCCGATCGGTGACGGATTCCCGCCGCAGGGCCGCGGCCTCCTTGGATCTGCGACGAGAACTGTTGCAGCAAGAGTCGGCCTCCTGTGCCGCCTCGCATTGGCCGTCGATCCCCGCTGCGCGGGGCCCCTCGCCGGCTCCTGGCGTCACGGCTGCAAGCGCGGGGGCCCAATGACTTTGAACGAGCTTCGCTACATTGTCGCCGTGGCGCAGGAACGAAGCTTCGGGCGCGCGGCTGCCAAGTGCTTTGTCAGTCAGCCCGCATTGTCGGTCGCAATCCAGAAGCTGGAAGACGAGCTCGGCGCGCCCTTGTTCGAGCGCGGCAAGAACGAAGTCACGATCACGCCGGTCGGCGAACGTATCGTCGAGCAAGCGCAGAAAGTTCTCGAGGAGGCCGCCCGCATTCGCGAGATCGCGCAAGCCGGGCGCAATCAACTTGTCGGTCTGTTGAGACTTGGCGTCATCTATACGGTCGGACCGTACTTGCTCGCCGATCTGATTCCTGCGCTGCATGCGCGCGCACCACAGATGCCGCTCGACATCGAAGAAAACTTGACCGAAAACCTCGAAGCGGCGCTGCGGACCGGCCGCATCGACGCGGCGATCATCGCGCTGCCGTTCCAGCCGCCGGGAATCAGCACGGATTTTCTCTACGAGGAACCGTTCCAGGTCGTCGTCCCTCATGGCCATAAATGGGCGAAGCGCAAATCGATCGCGCCCGACGAGCTGCCGGCCGAGCATACGATCCTGCTCAACGTCGGTCATTGCTTTCGCGACCAGGTTCTCGACGCCTGCCCCGAGTTGAACCGCGCCGACGCACAAGTAACGCGAACGAATTCGCTCGAAACCGTGCGCAACATGGTGGCGTCCGGTCTCGGCGTTTCAGTGCTGCCGCGCGATGCGCTGACGCCGAAGTACCACAGTCGGCTGGTTGTTCCCGTGCCATTCACCAAGCCTGCGCCGGCGCGTCGAGTCGCTTTGGCTTACCGGCGCAGCTTTCCGCGGCCGGCTGCGATTGCGGCAATTCGCGACGCCGTGGCGTCTTGTCGCGCGAAGGTGGGCAGCGCTTCGCGCGCAGCGTGACCTACCTCAGGCCGATCAGCCGAGGAAGTGGTGAGGAATGAAGGCCGACAATGCTGGCCAGGAGCGCCGGCCAAGCGGGGGGAAAACCGCCGATCAGCTCCGTCGGCCCTCGCTCTTCGCAGTTTGCGAGCGTCGGCGGGGTGAAGATTTACCCCGCGGTTGCCCTCCGTAGACGGGCGCAAGGTCGCGCGCCGTCCCGGCCAATAGCTGGCGCATCGCCGTATCGGCTTCATCAGGACTCCGGCGGCGAATGGCCATCGCTACCGCCCAATGCTCCGCCAGCGAATTCTGATAGCTCGCGCGTGCGTCGCTCGAGAGGCGAAACGCTGCGAGCAGCGCCATGCGAATCGTCGCGGCGAAGCGAATCAACACGCGATTGCCCGTCGCCAAGACAATCCGCTCATGGAACGAAAGATCGTGCAGGCAGCATGCTTCGACGTCATCGGGCAGTGACGAGGCCATGGCCTGGAACGCTTCTTCGATCGCGAGGATCTCATCTGGGCTCGCCCGCGCGGCTGCCAACCGAGCCGCAGCGGGCTCGAAAATCGTTCGGACGTCGTGCAGGTCGAGCAGGAACCCGGGATCGGGCGCCGTCGCTGCGTACCAGCGCAGCACGTCGGGATCGAGCACGTTCCAGTGTTGCTTGTCTTTGATCGCAGTACCGCGCCGCGTGCGCGCTTCGACGAGTCCCTTGAGCGCCAGCGCGCGCAGGCCTTCACGCAACGATGGACGGCTGATGCCGTGCCGGCGGGAGAGCTCCGCTTCGGTCGGCAGAATCTCGCCCGGCGCAAGCTTGCCCGAAATGATCTTCTGACCGAGCGCGTCGATCACGCTCTGCGATTTGAAACGGCGCGTACCGGTATCGAGCGCGCGTGCGCCGGGTCGTGCCGCGGCACGTGGCGAAGTACGGGGGAGGGAGGCAGCCGACATGACCGGTTTGATTTGTCGGACATAATGCCGTTAAAGTCGGACAAAAACAACGCGTCACGCGGTGACGAGCGGAACGAGCTCCGGCAGCGAGCCGAGTACGAAATCGGGCGGAGGCGCGTGGCGCTCGGTCGGAACGCCGTCTCGATTGATCCAGAAAGTCGTGAAGCCGAACGCCTTCGCGCCGGCGGCGTCCCAGCCGTTCGACGAAACGAAGCCGATGTCCGCTGGCGCAAGTCCAAGCCGCTCCGCCGCCAATTGATAGACGCGCGGACTGGGCTTGTAGATGCCCGCGTCATCCACCGACAGGATGCCGTCCAGCATTTCGTCGAGACCAGTGAAGCGCGCGAGCGGCTCCAGCATCGCGCGCGTGCCATTGGAAAGGATCCAGCGCTGACGAGGCACCAATGCGGCAAGCACGTCGCGGGTGCCCGGAAACGGAGCGAGCCGCCGGTAGGCATCGAGCAATCGATTGCGCGCATTGCCATCAAACGGGAGGATGAGCGCGGAGATCGCGTAGTCGAGCGCGTGCGATGTCAGCGCGGCAAAGTCCTCACGCTGGAAACGGCTCGTCGCCATCAGCGACTGAAGCCAGGTGTACTCGAGCTGCTTGGTCCGCCATATCCGCGAGAGCGCCGCACCGTTCCCCGGCGCCAGCTCTTCGGCGAGCGCAGCCACCGAATGCACGTCGAACAATGTGCCGTAGGCATCGAAGACGAACGCGGCGGGTGGCATCATCGGCTGCGTAACGTTAATGGCGATGCGCGATTCACGCGCAATTTCTCATCACGACAAAAAAAGAGGGGTTACACTTTGCGTGTAACCCCTTGGTTCATTTGGTGGGCGATACTGGGTTCGAACCAGTGACCCCTGCCGTGTGAAGGCAGTGCTCTACCACTGAGCTAACCGCCCGCGAACCCAGACAGGAGCCGCGATTTAACCATAGCGAAGGGGGTGCCGCAAACGCGTTCGGACGCTGTGTAGAGCCGTGTCCAGGACGGAGTTGCCCCAAAGTAGTGCGTACGATGTACCGGCTTGATTCGCGGGGGTAGTGCCGGTAAAGCCGCCTCGACCTAAGCCGCTGCCGGCAAAGGAATTCCGGTGATGGCTTGCGGTTTGCTTGACCCCGCTAACGCAGCAGCAGAATTTCGAATGTCCTCCCACCCCTACGACGAAATGCGTACGTCCGACGGCGCCATCCGCGCCCATTACCGGTCTTTCACGGACTGGCTCGATCGAACGTCGCCCGATCGAATCACGCAGAAAAGGGACGAAGCGGAGCGCGCGTTTCATCGTGTCGGCATCACGTTCGCGGTTTACGGCGAAGGAGAAAGCACCGAACGATTGATTCCCTTCGATCTCGTGCCGCGAATCATTCCCGCGAACGAATGGGACACGCTCGAAGCCGGACTGAAGCAACGCGTGCGCGCGCTGAATCTTTTCCTGCATGACGTCTATCACGACCAATCGATCCTGAAGGAAGGCATCGTCCCGGCGGAGCGGGTGCTGTCCAATGGGCAATATCGGCGCGAGATGATCGGCATGAACGTGCCGGGTGGAATCTACGCGCATATCGCCGGCGTCGATGTCGTTCGCGCCGACGCGGGCGAATATTACGTTCTCGAAGACAACCTGCGCGTTCCGTCGGGGGTGTCGTACATGCTCGAGAACCGCAGGATGATGATGCGGCTTTTTCCCGAGCTCTTTGCGACGCGTTCGATCCGGCCGATCCAACATTATCCGGATCTGCTACTCGAGAACCTCCGGGCGGTCGCCCCGTCCGGCGAAGAGCAACCGACGGTTGCCGTCTTGACGCCCGGCGCGCACAACTCAGCGTACTTCGAACATGCGTTTCTGGCCCAGCAGATGGGCGTCGAGTTGGTCGAGGGCATCGATCTCTTCGTCCAGAACGACACGGTTTTCATGCGCACGACCAAGGGCCCCCAGCGCGTGCACGTCATCTACCGCCGTGTCGACGACGATTTTCTGGACCCGCTGGCGTTTCGCGAAGATTCGATGCTCGGCGTGCCGGGACTGTTTTCCGCGTATCGCGCCGGCCGCGTGACGCTCGCCAACGCGATCGGCACCGGCGTGGCGGACGACAAGTCGATCTATCCGTATGTGCCGGAGATGATTCGCTTCTTTCTCGCGGAAGAGCCGATTCTCCACAACGTCCAGACGTACGTGTTGCATCGTCCGCAGGACCGCGATCACGCGCTCGCCCATCTTGCCGAGCTGGTGGTCAAAGAGACGCACAGCGCCGGCGGCTACGGCATGCTGATCGGACCAGCGGCCACGAAAGCGGAGCTCGAAGCGTTCCGGCAGCGCATTCTTGCGGCGCCGGAAAAATACATCGCGCAACCGACGCTGGCGCTGTCGACCTGCCCGACCTTTGTCGAATCGGGACTTGCGCCGCGTCACATCGATCTTCGGCCGTACGTGTTGTCCGGCAGCGACGTGGAGCTCGTTCCGGGTGGGCTCACCCGCGTGGCATTGCGGGCGGGATCGCTCGTCGTCAACTCGTCGCAAGGCGGCGGGACGAAAGACACGTGGGTTCTCGGGAGCTAGGACTCAGGACAGTCAATGCTTTGTCGCACCGCCAACGAGCTGTACTGGATGGCCCGCCACATCGAGCGGGCAGAGAACACCGCTCGCCTGCTCGACGTCACGTACCGCACTTCGCTGTTGCCCTATCAGGGACGCGAACCGGGTCTTGCGTGGGCGGAGCCTTGGGCGGTTCCGCTCGTCACGTCGGGGCTTGCCACCGCCTTCTATGAGCGGTTCACCGTGCTCACCGCCGAAAACGTGTTGCGCTACATGATGCTTGACAGCGCCAACCCGTCGTCAGTCTATTCCTGCCTGCGCGCGGCGCGCGAATCGGCGCGCTCGGTCCGCGGCGCGATCACGTCGGAGATGTACGAGGACTTGAACTCCGCCTGGATCGAAATGCGCGGCTTCGACTACGAGCGGATCGAGGCCGGCGGATTTTCCGACTTCTTTGATTGGGTCAAGATGCGCTCGCACCTCTTTCGCGGCGTCACCTTCGGGACAATGCTGCGGGACGAGGCCTATCATTTCATCCGGCTTGGAACCCATATCGAGCGCGCCGACAACACCGCGCGCATTCTCGACACGAAATATCACATCCTGCTGCCGTCGGTCACCGACGTCGGTGGCGCCGTCGACTATTATCAGTGGCAGTCCCTGCTGACGTCGGTGTCGGGATTCGAGTCGTACCGCAAGATTTATAGCGACGTGATCTCACCCTATCGCGTGGCGGAGCTGCTGGTGTTGCGCGACGACATGCCGCGGTCGCTCCACAGCTGCATGAACTTCATTCACGAAACGCTCGAGCGGTTGTGCGACGAGCACAGCAGCGAGCTGTCGCGCCAGGCCGGGGAATTGCATGCCCGCTTGCATTATGGCCGCACCGACGAGCTGATCGACTTTGGCCTGCACGAATATCTGATCGACTTCCTGGAGCGCATCTCAGGGTTGGGCGCCGAGATAAGTCGCGTGTTCCTGGTCCCGACGTACTGAATCGTGGGACCGCTAGCCCTTCCGGTAAACTCGAACTCTTGCTTTTGCGCGGCGGGCCACGCCCGTCATCATCTGCCATGACCTATTGCGTTGCGATGTCGCTCGATGCCGGAATGATCTTTGCTTCAGACTCGCGCACGAACGCGGGCGTCGATCAGATCGCGCGCTTTTCGAAAATGCGCGTGTTCCATCGCGACGGTGATCGCGTCATCGTCACGCTGTCGTCGGGCAATCTTTCGCTCACCCAGAATGCCGTGAACGTCCTCGAGCAGCGCGCGCGGATGGGCGACAAGACCCCCAACTTGTGGAACGCGCAGTCGATGTTCGATGTCGCAGGCTACTTGGGCGATGCGCTTCGCGAGGTGAAAACCCGCGATGGCCCGTACCTCGCCCAAAACAACATCGATTCATCGGCCAACTTCATCGTCGGCGGCCAGATCCGCGGCGAACCGCACCGCCTGTTCGAGGTCTACAGCGAGGGCAACTTCATCGAGGCGACCGCCGATACGTGCTATTTCCAGATTGGCGAATCGAAGTACGGGAAACCAGTGATCGACCGCGTGGTCAATCGGCGAACATCGCTCATCGACGCGACGAAGTGCACGATCGTCTCGTTTGATTCGACGATGCGCTCGAATATTTCGGTCGGTTTGCCGATCGACTTGCTCGTGTACGACGCCGAGACGTTGCGGGTCAAGATGCAACGGCGCGTCGACGAGTCAGACCCCTATTTCCAGATGGTCCATACGCAGTGGGGTGAGGGTTTGCGCCGTGTGTTCGCGCAACTGCCCGATCCCGACTGGACGTAGCCTTTCTCCGATTCGATGGCGATCCGCGTTGCGCTCACGCACCGGACGACGTATCGCTATGATCGTCCGGTCAACCTGTCCGCCCACGAGGTGCGGCTTCGTCCGGCGCCGCATTGCCGCACGCCGGTGCTCGGCTATTCGCTAACCGTCGAGCCCGCGCAACATTTCGTCAACTGGCAGCAGGACCCCTACGGCAACTGGCTCGCGCGGCTCGTGTTTCCCGAGCGCACCGACCAACTTGCCATCGTTGTCGACTTGGTCGCCGATTTGACCGTCATCAATCCGTTCGACTTCTTTGTCGAGCCGTATGCGGAGATGTATCCATTTGCATATTCGCCGGCGCTCGCCAAAGAACTGATTCCGTTTTTGGAGGTGGCGCCGGCGGCGCCTCGGCTCGCCAACTGGATTGCCGCGTTTCGATCGACGATTCGTTCCGACGAGTCGACGGTCAATTTGCTCGTACGATTGAATCAGCAACTGCAACACGAAGTGCGCTATTTGGTGCGCATGGAGCCCGGCGTCCAGACGCCCGAGGAGACGCTCGAGCGCGCATGCGGCTCGTGCCGCGATTCGGGCTGGCTGTTGGTGCAAATCATGCGCACGCTCGGCATTGCGGCGCGCTTCGCGTCCGGCTATCTGATTCAGCTCAAGGCGGACGTGAAGCCGCTGGAGGGACCCGCCGGCGCCGAACGCGACTTCACCGATCTGCACGCATGGGCGGAAGCGTACATCCCGGGCGCTGGGTGGATCGGTTTCGATCCCACATCCGGACTCCTCGCCGGCGAAGGACATCTGCCGTTGGCATGCACAGCCGATCCCGGCAACGCTGCACCGGTAATCGGGTATTCGGACGTCGCCGACACGCAATTCGACGTCGCGATGAAAGTCACGCGCATTCACGAAGATCCGCGGGTGACCAAGCCGTATAGCGACGAGCAATGGACGCGGATCGATGCGCTCGGTCGGCAAGTCGATGCCGATCTCGCGACGCAGGATGTGCGCCTGACGCAAGGCGGTGAACCGACGTTCGTCTCGATCGACGACATGGAAGGACCGGAATGGAACTACGTCGCCATGTCGCCCAAGAAGCGAGATCTCGCGGAGGCGCTGCAGCGGCGGCTCAAGGGCCGTTTTGCGCTCGGCGGATTGTTGCATCAGGGGCAAGGCAAATGGTATCCGGGCGAGCCATTGCCGCGTTGGTCGCTGGGCATTTACTGGCGTGGCGACGGCGAAGCGCTGTGGAACGACGATGGGCTGCTTGCCGACACCACGACAAAAGGCGCTTCGACGCTAGAAGCTGCGCGGGCGTTCGCATCGCGGCTCGCGCAAGTGCTCGGCATTCCCGAGGTCTACGTCATCACGGCGTACGAGGACGCGCCGCATCTGCTGCTGCGAGAATCGGCCCTTCCGGCGAACGCCGATCCATTGCGGGCCGATCTTTCGAGCGGTGACGAGCGGGCGCGGCTTGCGCGCTTATTGCAAACCGGTCTCGACAAGCCCGCGGGCTTCGTGCTGCCGTTGAAGGCGGCGTACGACGAAACCGATCCCACTTTCACCTGGGAAACGAGTCCGTGGCCGTTGCGCCGCGAGCGGCTCTACGCGCTGTCGGGCGATTCGCCGTTGGGGCTCCGTCTGCCGCTCGAGTCGCTTCCCGATGTCGTCCCTGATGAGCAGGAATTCGAAGCGCCGGTCGACCCGTTCGCGCCCCACGGAGCACTGCCGAAGCGCACGCAAATCAAGCCGCAAGCGCGAACGCGCACCGCGGCGCCGCGCGAAGTGATCAAGACCGCTTTGACAGTGGAACTGCGCGGCGGTCACCTGCGTGTGTTCATGCCGCCGGTCATGAGGATGGAGGCGTACGCGGCGCTGATCGCGATGATCGAAAATGTGGCGGGTGCGCTTAAGACACCCGTCGTCATCGAGGGCTACGCGCCACCGCGTGATGCCCGCATCCGCGCGCTGCAGGTCACGCCCGATCCCGGCGTGATCGAGGTCAACATTCATCCCGCGTCATCGTGGACGGATCTGATCGAAACGACCACGGTGCTCTACGAGGAAGCGCGCCAAACGCGGCTCGCTACCGAGAAGTTCATGCTGGACGGCCGGCACATGGGCACGGGCGGGGGCAATCACGTCACGCTCGGCGGCGCGACACCGGCCGACAGTCCATTGCTGCGCCGGCCCGATTTGTTGCAGAGCTTGATCACGTATTGGCAAAACCATCCGGCGCTGTCGTATCTGTTTGCCGGGATGTTCGTTGGCCCGACGTCGCAGGCGCCGCGCGTCGATGAAGCGCGCGATGATCGGCTCTACGAGCTCGAAATCGCCTTTCAGCAACTCGCGCAGAAAGAAAAAGCTGGCGAGACGCCGCCCTGGCTGACCGATCGGCTGCTGCGGCATCTGCTAACCGATTTGACCGGCAACACGCACCGCGCGGAATTTTCGATCGACAAGCTGTATTCGCCGGATACCCCCACAGGGCGCCTCGGGTTGCTCGAGTTTCGCGCATTCGAGATGCCGCCGCACGCGCGGATGAGCGCCGTTCAGATGCTGCTGTTACGGGCATTGGTCGCGCGTTTCTGGCGCGAGCCGTACCAGGGCGCGTTGGTGCGTTGGGGCACTGCGCTTCATGATCGCTGGTTGCTGCCGCACTTCGTCATCGCCGATCTGCGCGACGTTGTCGCCGACCTTGCGCGTTACGCCTACCA
>DASPYC010000464.1:0-1610 GCA_035636955.1 Casimicrobiaceae bacterium | reverse complement strand
GCTTGATTGGCGTCGGTCCGGGATTACTCTTCGCAACATTTTCGAACAGCTGCAACGCACGCTGATCGTCCGCCGGCGTCGCCCGAACCATCGTATAAAGGACCGCCAGGCGCACACGGTTCGCGTCGGAGCGTTGGCGTCCGAGCGCAGCTGTGGCATTCGCGAGCTCTCGGCGCAAGTCGTCGGCAGACATTGCGCCGTAGTGCTGCAGATCGGCGAGGAGCGTGATTAACTGCTGATCCTCACTCGGCTCCGCCGGCGGCGGCGGTACGACAAACGCTGCAATATTCGTTGGCGCCTCCCGCAACGGCTCGGAAGGTACCGCGAGGCGTTGCGCTATCGCTGATGCCGGTGGCGCGGGCGTTAGCGCTGGAGGAGGCTCGATCGGTTCGACGCTAGGCGTCTCCGCGGCGGGCGTCATCGGCGGAATGGTCACCGACTCGGGTTCGTACTGTTCTTGCGGCGTCAATACGACGGTCGGTTGCGCCGCGCAACCAGCCAGGAATACCGCGATGAACACCGCAAGCGGCACGTGCCGAGCGGTCATTTGATGCCCGCCAACGTCACGGGCTTGCCGGTCGCACTCTTGGCCGAAAATGCGCCGGGCGCCAATGGCAGCAACAGACGGAACCACGCGCCATGTTTGCCATCGGATCGTTGCAAAAGCTCGATACGTCCCCCGTGCACGATCGCGTATTCGCGCGCGATCGCGAGCCCGAGTCCGGATCCTTTGACGCGGCCTTCGGCGGGCGCGGGTCCCTGGTAGAACGAATCGAAAATGCGCTCGCGATCGTCCTGCGCGACGCCCGGACCTTCGTCGACGACGTCGAGAACGGCGCTCGGCCCCTCGCTGCCGACGCGAAGCTCGATCGCGCCGGAGCGCGGCGAATACTTGATCGCATTGGACACGAGGTTATCAACGATCGTGCGAATCTTCTCGGCATCGCCGATGATGAGCGCGGACTTGAACTTCGTGTCGAATGAAATCATCCGCGCCAGCGCCGCCAGCTTTTGTTCCCGCAGCACGCGCGCGACGACCTCAGACAACGCAATCGAGCCGAGCGTCACCGGTTCCATCGCGCGAGTTTGATGATAGGCGAGCAGATCCTCGATCAGCTTCTGCAATTGGAGCGTGTTCTCGCGAACGATACGCACGATATCCTGCTGCTCGGGATTCAATTTGCCGCCGACGTTATCGCGGAGCAGCTCCGCACCTTCGCGAACGGCGGTGAGCGGCGTTTTCAATTCATGGGAAACGTGGCGCAGAAATCGTGTCTGCTGCTGCTCGAGTTCGGCCAATCGCGCGCGCAGCCATTCCAGCCGCTGTCCCACATAGCGCAAATCCTGCGGGCCGGAGACGCGAATCGCGTGCGTGAAATCGGCGGTGCCCATTTGCCGGATTGCCTGATCGAGTTGCCGTATCGGCCGGGCGATCAGCACGGCAAACACGATTGCCAGCGCGACGGCAATCGCGACGGTCGCGAGTCCGACGTAAAGCCATTTCTCGCGTCCGCGACTTGCGGTTTCCTGCAGCCGCTCGATCGCATGCTGTGTGAGCTGATTGGTCGCGGCTGTCGCTTCGCGCGTGCCGTCGACGAGCTTCGCGTATC
>DASPYC010000463.1:0-12882 GCA_035636955.1 Casimicrobiaceae bacterium | reverse complement strand
TTCCAGTCTTTCAAAGGGTATTTTTCGAGCGATCTCGCGATCGATCTTGGTACCGCCAATACGCTCATTTACGTACGCGGCAAGGGCATCGTGTTGAACGAACCTTCGGTCGTCGCGATCCGCCAGGAGGGCGGGCCGAATGGAAAGCGGGTGATCCAGGAAGTGGGGCTCGCCGCGAAGCAGATGCTCGGCCGCACGCCGGGCAACATCACCGCGATCCGTCCGATGAAAGATGGCGTCATTGCCGACTTCACCGTCACGGAACAGATGCTGAAGCAATTCATCAAGAAGGTGCTCGATTCGCGATTGTTTTCGCCCTCGCCGCGCATCATCATTTGTGTTCCCTGCGGATCCACGCAGGTCGAGCGGCGGGCAATCCGCGAATCGGCGCTCGGGGCTGGCGCGTCCAAGGTGTATCTGATCGAAGAACCGATGGCGGCGGCGATCGGCGCCGACCTTCCGGTGGGCGACGCGACGGGCTCGATGGTCGTCGACGTTGGCGGTGGAACGACCGAGGTCGGCGTGATTTCGCTGGGTGGCATGGTCTATGCGGGAAGCGTTCGTGTCGGCGGCGACAAGTTCGACGAGGCGATCGTCAACTACATCCGCCGCAATTACGGCATGTTGATCGGCGAAACGACGGCCGAGCAGATCAAGAAGACGATCGGTTCGGCGTTCCCGGGCTCGGAAGTGAAGGAAATGGAAGTGAAAGGCCGCAATCTTGCTGAGGGCATTCCGCGGAGCTTCACCGTGTCGTCGAACGAGATTCTCGAGGCGCTGACCGATCCGCTGAACAGTATCGTATCGGCGGTCAAAAGCGCGCTCGAGCGGACGCCGCCGGAACTTGGCGCCGACATCGCCGAACGCGGCATGGTGTTGATGGGCGGCGGCGCATTGTTGCGCGACATCGATCGGTTGTTGATGGAAGAGACGGGGCTGCCGGTGATCGTTGCCGACGATCCGTTGACGTGCGTGGTACGTGGCTGCGGCAAGGCACTCGAGAACATGGAAAAGCTGCAGACGATCTTTACCTCGGATTAGGGAGTTCATATGGGCCGCGCGACCGACAGCGGGGGCATGACGGCGGCGGTATAGAGTCAAGCAGGTTAGATGCATCACATCTCCGTCGAGCCGCCTGCGTTTTTTCATCGCGGCCCGAGCCCTCTATCAAGGCTCGCGCTTTTGGGCGTTTTTTCGATCGCGCTGCTTTTCGCGGACACGCGTTTTCGTTATCTCGAAGGCGTGCGGCAGGTCGTCGTCGTCGCGCTCTATCCGTTTCAACGCGCAGTACTGCTTCCGGGCGAAGCGTTCGCCTATGTCGCCGATTATTTCGTGTCGAAGCGGCAGCTCGCCGACGAAAATTCTCGTTTGCAGGAAACGCTGGTTGCGCAGGCACCGACCGTGAAAACGGCCCCATTGCTGGAAGTCGAAAACGCGCGGCTCAAGGCGCTGCTCGAAACCGCGCGACGCTACTCCGGTGCTGCCGTGGCCGTCGAAGTGCTCTATACCAGCCGCGATCCATTTACGCAGAAGCTGTTCGTCAACAAGGGCGTTGACGCAGGTGTCAAGGCGGGTGACGCGGTCATCGACGAGTTGGGCGTCGTGGGTCAAGTGACGCGCGCGTACCCGATGATGGCGGAAGTGACGCTCGTCACCGAGCGCGATCATGCAGTGCCCGTCAGGATCGAGCGCAGCGGCATTCGCAGCGTCCTGTTCGGCAACGGCACCGGACGCTCGCCGGAGCTTCGGTTCACGGCGCCATCGGCCGATATTAAAGTCGGCGACCGACTGCTGACATCGGGCATCGACGGGACGTACCCGGCCGGGCTCGCGGTCGCCGAAGTCGTCGACATCGATCGCGACACCGGCCAGATGTTTGCGCGTATCGCGTGCAGACCGCTGGCCGGCGTCGATCGCAGTCAATTCCTGCTCGTGCTGGGGCGCGAGGCCGCGCTGCCGCCGCGTCCCGAAGAGCCCGCGGAAATAGAGTCGGCCAAGAAGGGCCGTCGAGGCCGGCGATGAGAATGCTTCCCGGCGTGACGGGATTGAACGCTGCAAGATCCGAAGAGATCCTGCGACCGGTCAAGCCGTCATTCATCTTGGTGACGCTGTTTCTCGCATTGCTTGCGAACATCGCTCCGCTCGCGCCTGTCACGACCGCGCTCCGCCCCGACTTGCTCGCACTCGTCCTGCTTTATTGGTGCATACGCGAGCCGCGCTACGTCGGCGTTGGCACCGCGTGGTTCGTCGGTCTGGTCATGGATGTCGCCGACGCTACGCTCTTCGGCCAGCACGCGCTCGCGTACGCAGTACTCGCCTATGCGGCCGATTATTTTCGCCGCCGCGTGCTGCGTTTTCCGCTGTGGCAACAAGCGGTGCAGGTTGCGGCGCTCCTCGGTTTGTGTGCTGCGATCGTGTTGCTCGTGCGGATCGTCGGCGGCGCGCCGCTGCCGCGCTGGACCTACGCGGTCCCCCCCGTCGTCGGCGCATTAATGTGGCCGCTATTGTCGGTGTTGCTGCAATATCCGCAACGGCCGACGCGCTCATCGGCAAAACGCTGAAGCACGCGCACAGACCTCATGGCACGAACACTTTTCGTATCGAAGAACCGCGGCTTCGGCGCCCGTGGCGGCGCTTCGGACTTCTCGACGGCCGAGCGCGACCGCTTCTACTTTCGCCGCCGTCTCGGCATCGCCGCGTTCATCGTGCTCATTGCGTTCGCGGGACTCTTCGCGCGTTTCCTCTACCTGCAGGTCGTTCAACACGCTCATTATCAGACGCTCGCCGAGACCAACCGGATCGCGATCGTGCCGATTGTCCCCAATCGCGGCGTCGTCACCGACCGCAACGGTATCGTGCTCGCTCAAAGCTATTCCGGCTACACGCTCGAGATCATGCCCTCGCGTGTCAAGAATCTCGACGAAACGATCGATGCGCTGGCAGAAATCGTCGATGTGCAACCGCGCGATCGCAAGCGCTTCCGCAAGCTTCTCGAGGAGTCACGAAACTTCGAGAGCCTCCCGCTTCGCACGCGATTGTCCGATGAGGAAGTCGCGCGTTTCGCTGTTCACCGCTACCGCTTCCCCGGCGTCGAGATCAAGGCGCGCCTCTTCCGCCAATATCCGTTTGCCGCTGTCGCCTCTCACGTGATCGGCTACATCGGCCGCATCAACGACAAGGACGTCGAACGGATCGCCGACTGGGACGAGGTGGCGAACTACAAAGGTTCCGATTACATCGGCAAGGTCGGCGTCGAATTGTCGTACGAGCAGGAATTGCACGGTACGACAGGTTGGGAAGAAGTCGAGGTCGACGCGAACGGGCGCGCGGTGCGCACGTTGTCGCGGACGCCGCCGGTTTCGGGCAACAATCTGCGGCTATCGCTGGACATCAAATTGCAGCAAGCTGCCGAAGCGGCGTTCGGCGAACGGCGCGGGGCGCTGGTCGCGATCGATCCGCGCTCGGGCGATGTGCTCGCGTTCGTTTCGAAGCCGGGTTACGACCCGAACCTGTTTGTCGACGGCATTGATCCGGCGAGCTGGCAGGAGCTGAACGAGTCGCCCGACAAGCCGTTGCTCAATCGTCCGCTGCGCGGTGCTTATCCGCCCGGCTCGACGATCAAGCCTTTCCTCGCCTTGTCCGCTTTGAATTCGGGCAAGCGCACTCCGACACAGACCATTTTCGATCCGGGTTTTTTCCAGATTCCCGGGCAGGCGCATCGATTCCGCGACGACAAGCCCGGCGGGCACGGCACAGTCGACATGTACAAGTCGATCGTCGTTTCATGCGACACCTATTACTATTTGTTGGCCAACGAAACGGACATCGACGAAACCGCGCGTTTCATGTCGCGCCTCGGCTTCGGACAGAAAACCGGCCTCGATATCGAAGGGGAGCTGACCGGCACCTTGCCGTCACGCGAGTGGAAACGCCAGCGGTTTGCGGGAAAAAATTTCCGCGAAGAGCATCGGAAATGGTATCTGGGCGATTCGATTTCGGCGGGCATCGGGCAGGGCTACAACGCGTTCACGCCGATTCAGCTCGCGCATGCAATTGCGGTGATTGCAAACGACGGCGTCAGCTACACGCCGCATCTCGTCAAATCGGTCCAAAGCCTGAAAACCGGGGAAGTGCGCGAGATCGCACGCGATCCGGCGTCGAATCTCGGCGTCAAGCCCGAGTATCTTGCGACGATCAAGAACGCGCTCGTCGGCGTCAACAAAGAAGGTACGAGCGCCGCGGCCTTCAAGAACGCCAAGTATGTGAGCGGCGGCAAGACCGGCACCGCGCAGGTCTACTCGCTCAAGGGGGAAAAATATTCCGAGCACCGCGTCGAGGAACGCCTGCGCGACCACGCGTGGTTCATCGCCTACGCGCCCGCCGACAAGCCGCGGATCGCGCTGGCGGTTCTGGTCGAGAATGGTGGCTTCGGCGCACAGGCCGCGGCGCCGGTCGCGCGCAAGGTGCTCGACTATTTCCTCGTGGGCGATGTGGTCGGTCCGGCGCCGGTCGTTTCGCAGCCCGGCGGCGACGACGAAAGCGATTGATGGATTCCGCGCAACGGCGTCGTAACACCGAGCGCCTGAAACGATGCTGAACTTCTTGTCGCGTGTCTGGGAAGTGTTGACGCGGCGGATCGATCGCATGCTGTTCGGATGCGCAATCGCGATCGTCGGCGTCGGCATCGTCACGCTTTTTTCCGCTTCCGACCAAAGCGTGCAACGCGTGACCAGTCAACTTCTGAGCTTCGGCTTCGCCATTGCGCTGATGTGGTTGTTTGCCAACATCCCGCCGCAAACGCTGGCGCGGGCGGCGGTACCGTTGTACGCGGTCGCGGTGCTGATGCTGTTCGGCGTCGCGATGTTCGGAATCGTCGTCAACGGCTCTCGCCGCTGGCTCAATTTCGGTGTCGCACGATTTCAGCCATCGGAGTTGATGAAGATTGCGTTGCCCCTGATGCTTGCGTGGTATTTCCAAAAGTTCGAGGGCCGCATCGGCTGGACCGATTTCGTGCTCGCAGTGGTACTGATCGTCGTTCCCGTTTACCTGATCAAGCGCCAGCCGGATCTCGGCACGGCATTGTTGATCGCGGCGTCGGGTTTTTACGTGCTGTATCTCGCCGGATTGTCGTGGAAGATCATGGTGGGATTGGTAGCAGTCGGTGCGGCCGCCGGCCCGATGGTCTGGCAACAACTGCACGATTACCAGCGCGAGCGGATACTCACTTTTCTCGATCCGGCGCGCGACCCGCTCGGCGCCGGCTACCATTCGACGCAGGCATCGATCGCACTCGGGTCGGGCGGCGTTGCGGGAAAAGGTTGGCTCAATGGAACGCAGACACATCTTGATTTTCTGCCCGAGCGCCATACGGATTTCATTTTCGCGGTGTTCGGCGAAGAGTTCGGCTTGATCGGCAACGCGGTGCTGCTGATTCTCTATTTGCTGCTGATCGGCCGCGGCATGATGATCGCGGCGAACGCGTCGACGCTGTTTGCGCGCCTTGTCGCCGGCGCAATCACGCTAATGTTTTTTACCTACGCGTTCGTGAACATGAGCATGGTGAGCGGCTTGTTGCCGGTCGTCGGCGTGCCGTTGCCGCTCGTGTCATACGGGGGCACTGCGATGATTTCGCTCTTCATCGGACTGGGCGTGCTGATGAGCGTCCAGGCACATCGCAAGCTGGTCGCGACTTGATCGTGTCGGCGTCCGACCTACGGCCGCTTCGGGAATATTCCGCTTGGTTTGCACCGCGTTCCGGGCAAGAATGGTGTCACGCAGAGAGTGCAAATTATGCCGAAACCTTCAAGTTCCGAATACGCGCAAATCATCGACGATATGTATTTGGCGTACTTTAACGTGCTGTCCGCGGAACAGAACCCTGATCTCGCGGACATTTTCGCGGAATACGCTGCTCCCGCCAACGGGGACGCCGTCGATCATGGCGACGACGCGCAGCAGTCGGTTGCCACGTTGCCGCCGGCGAAGACCTTCCGGCATGCCGCATAGCGGTGCTGCTCCTGTGGTGGCGGTTGGCCCACGCGCCAGAACGCCTGTTTTTCGTTGTCAATCGGGCGTCGGGCGCGGCATCCGACCCCGTTGCCGCGAGACGATCGCATACAGCGCGACGTTGACTGCGACGATGATCGCGCCGATCACCACTTGTACATTCGGCGTCAGCGCTGAGGGATAAACGATCGGGATCAAGTAATTCTCGATAAATCCGCCTTCATAGCCTGATTGGCCCGCACGCCGGCGCAAAGTGTTTTCGAGCGGCGTCAATGGACAGATCGTCGATGTGAATTCGGCATATGCCGCCCATGCGACCGCCGGAAGATGCAGCCATGCGACGCGACGCCGCCACGTGATGACCAGGATGCCCCCCGCCAACACAAAGACGATGAACCCCAGATGGAAAACAACGACCGCATCGGCCAGCACGCGATCGAGCATGTGGGCTCGCGCTATGCGGACATGGTGACCGGTCAGCGCTTATGCGAACGCCGCGTGCGTGCGCGTTTGCCGCGCGTCTTGACGTGGGTCGTCGCAGGAGCCGGTTGGACGGGCGGCGGCTCGGTCTTGTAGTTACCGATCGTGCTCTTCAATGGGCACACCGACACAAGAGGACATTTGTTACAACCGACGGCGATCGCGATTGGGCACAGAAGCATGGCATTTTTCCTCGTTCCGATTCCCGCAGCATACGCGCATCGTCGCCGGCCTATCGATCAGGATTGTGCGGGCCAATGGCGCGCGAACACAGGTGCGACGACGGGATCCGCCTCGATCTTGGATAGAACCTCATAAAACGCGGGCCGCGATTGCGCCAAATGCTTGCGCGCGCCCGACCATTTCGATACGACGCAGGCAAGTATGTCGAGCGCACCCAGGCGATCCCCGCTCAAAAACGGCGTCGCAGGGAACACGTCGGCGAAGGTGTCCCACATCTCGTGCAGTCGCGCCCGCGTGCCCGCGCGAATGCGTTCACGCAGCGGTTCGTCGGTATCTGTGGAATAGCGTGCCGGAAAATCGATGATGCCGATCGCCGAATAGCAATTCGCTGCGATGTAAACAAGGCCGCGAATGGCCTGGGCGCGTTTCTCAATCGCTTGCGGAAGCAAGCCGGAGTCCGCATAGCGCTGTCCGAGCAGGATCAGGATCGCCGCGCTTTCCGTCAAGACCCCGCCGTCCGGCAGCACAACGGTTGGAATTTGCGCCAGCGGGTTGACGCCGCGCAACTCATCGAGGCCCGGCCCTGGCTTCCATGAGGCTGCATCGACGTTGCGATACGGTACGCCGGCGACCTCCAGCGCCGCCTCGACCGCGGCGGCCCCAGAGCCTTGTGTTCCGTAAAGTACGATCATTGGCGCCTCGGATGCAGTCGGCAAGAACATCGAATATTACGCGGCCTTCGCTGTAGTTATCTGACAGCGCCGGCGAAGGTGCTGACGGAGATCACAGCGATTCATGGCACCGACGTCGCCGCCCACAGCATCGCGGCGCCCGAGACCAGCAGCAATCCATCCATGAGCACGCGAAATCGCTCCGCAGGCAATTTGACGACCACGCGCTTTGCGAGAAACGTTCCGGCCATCAGCGACGAACCGATGATGAGCCCACGCGCCAGTGCGTCGAACGGCAACGCGCCCAGTGTGCGAAATGTGATCGATTTGCTGATGTAGCCTCGCGCGGTCCGAACGCGACAACCAACACCGGCATCAGCATGATCGACGAGCCGAAGCCGACGATGCCGCCCACTGTGCCGGCGATCAGGCCGACGCTCAGGGCGAAGAAATATTCCAAGAATCGACGGGGGCGCGATGTGCGCTATGCCATTCGCAATCCGACGTCGAAGCGCGCGGCATAGCCGCTGCCGTCCGGGATGAGCGCGAGCGTCAATTGTTTGCCGCCGCCCCGATAGATGAAATCGGCGTCGTTACGTGTTCGCGGCGCACCTTTCGCGTAGGGCGCTCGCGCATAGACGCGATCGGATATCGCTTCGTCGAAATAGAGCTGCGACGTGAACGCGTAGCTTCGAGCGGCAGCCGGTTGACCGCGGATCTTGAAATGAATGTGCGCGGTTCGACCCTGGTACCAGCCTGGATAGATCGTGAGGAATTCGACGCCGCCGTCGTTGCCGGCGAGCTGGTAACCGCGGAGGAATTTTTGGCCCACTGCGTTGGCTCCGGCATCGTTGACGTCGGAGTAAACGCCGGCCGCGTCGCAATGCCAGACATCGATAACAGCGCCCGCGAGCGGTGTGCATGCGCCGGCAGCGATCGCTTGCGCGAACAGTCGCAGCTTGAGCGGCACGCCTTCCTTGACGATTCCGCTCAGGGGATCCGAACGGATATCGACGCGGTTCAGATGCTCGTCTACGAAATACGGTCCTTCGGTCTGCGTCGGCGTAGCGATGCACGAGAGGGGCGGATTCATGTCGGCGCCTCGAACGGCGTCGAACGGAAGCAGCGAGAGCGCGCCGATGAGCGACAGCGCCTCTCTGCGGCTCCTGCGACGAGCGACACGATAGCGTTGCTCGTTCATCGGTTACAAGCCTTCGACCATCATCAGCATCGTCTTCGCTGCCCTCTCGCGCAATGGCAACAGTTCCTGATATTCGGCCGAGGCGTACCACGTGCGAGCCGCTGCCACGCTCGGAAATTCGAGAACGACGATACGCTTCGCGTCGAACTCACCTTCGAGCACTTCCACCGTGCCACCGCGACACAGGTAGCGACCGCCGTGCGCGGCGATCGTTGCCGGCACGCGCTTGCGATATTCTTCAAACGCTGCAGGATCGCTGACTTCGATGTTGGCTACCAGATATGCGGCCATGACGTCCCTCGGCGTTTGCGGGAAACCGTATGCTAACCGCCCGTACGTGCATTCTCAAATTCTGAATGCTTCGAGAGTTTCGGGCGCGAACAGTTCCTCGGGCTCCAGCGCTCGACTCGATAATCCCTGCGCGTGGTGATAGCGCAAGAACGTCGATAGCGCATCGCGGTTGCGATCGAAGCCGTACGGCCAGAAATCGTCGCCCATCTCGCGTCGCGCGTCCTCGACATGTGCGGTCGTCCAAGGGAGCATCACCTTGAGCGCCGCCGTGTCGTTCAAATCCGCATAAGTCATGCGCTGCGCCGCGCAGAATGCCTTGAACAGCGATTGCGCGATCCAGCGATCGCGCTCGTAGACGTCGCGCCGAATCGCGACAGTATGCATGATCGGAAAGATATGCGTACGCCGATAATAGTCGCGCTCGACCTTCGCGTAATCGTCGAAGAGCCGTCGCACGCGGCCGTCACCGCTTCGAAACGACGATGGCATCCGCGCCGTATAGAGCGCATCGATCGCGCCATCGTGCAGCATCGCGGAAAGTGTATCGGTCGGACCGATCCGTTCGATCTTGATGTTGGGCGGCAGAGCGAGGTTGAGCTTCTCGGGCCGCCCGGGCTCTTCTTCGCCGCCGGTGCAATACGTTACAGCGTCGATCGGTACGCCGTATTCATCTGCGAGGATTCCGCGAATCCACACCGGCGCCGTCATCTGGTATTCGGGATTGCCCACGCGTTTGCCGATCAGGTCCTTGGGCTCGCGAACGCCGCTTGCCGAATTGACGTAAATGCACGAATGGCGGAAGAACCGTGAAGGAAAGACCGGGATCGCGATGAACGGCCGGTCGGGCTTCAGCAGCGAAACGGCATACGACGACAGCGACATTTCAGCGACATCGAATTCGCGATGGCGCAGCATCCGGAAGAATGTTTCTTCGACCGGCATGTTCAGATAGTTGAGATCGATGCCGTCGGCTTGCACCGTACCGTCACGAAGCGCACGCGTGCGGTCATAGTTCCAACAGGCGAGGCTCAAACGTAGCTTCGACATCGTCCGAATTCCTTTCTGCCGTTACTGCGCACTGGCGCGCGAGCGCTGTTTCAGCGCGTTGCCATCCGCTGCGGTGTCGTTCTTTGCGAGATTGTCGATGATCGCGATCAGCACGCGCCGAACTGTCGCAATGTCGGCAGCGTCGATCCCATCCACTCCCACTTCGTTGACCTCTTGGGCAAGGGGCACGAGCTTGGCTTTCAACGCGCGACCCTTGGGCGTCAAATGGACGTACACATTGCGGCGGTTCGCTGCCAATCGCCGCCGTCGAATATAGCCCAGCCGCTCCATCGCGTTGAGCGCGACGTGCGTCGTGGGCTCCATGACGCCCGCTTCCGCGGAAAGCTCGCGCTGCGTAAGACCGTCGGATTCCCATAGGATCCGCAAAAAAGTCCAGTGCCCGAATGGAACGTCATGGCGGGCGAGTCGGCATTGCAGCGCTCGCACGAACGCGCGGCTCGCGTCCTTGACGAGATGCGCGATCCGATCGTTCGGCACGGCGTCATGCCAATGCCGCAGTATCCGTTCGGTTTGGGGATCCCTCATGAGCAAGCGACTTGGTGCTGCAACGCGATCTCGCGCCCTTCGCGAGCGGACTGCAACAGCGCGAGACATGCCTCCGTCGTGGCAAGAGCCCATTCGCCGCCGTGAAGCGGGGCGCGGCCATGAACGACCGCGTCGTATAGCTCATCGATCACTTCGCGACGCGGAATCGTCGGCGGCGGCAATGATTCGGTCCGCACTTCCGAGTCGCCGTAGATCAGCAGGCGGTCGGGCATGAGTCGCAGGTCGGCACGCTCGCAACTTGCGATGACGAAGCCGAAGTGCTGATGGTGCGGCGCGTTGGTCGTGGATGGCGAATAGTGTGCGCCGCCGTAACCGCGCGACGCTTTGAGCTGCGATTCCTCGGACGCCGAGCCGACGCTCGCGAGCGTCCGGCGAGCGGCGCCGTAGCGCGCAGGGTCACGAGGCCTTCCCATTTCGCCAATGTCGCCGCAGATCTCATCGGAATCGAAATGCGCGTAGCCGCTGTACGTGAGCGACGCAAAGGTGCCGTCGGCGAACTGCAGCAGCGCGGAGTAGGCACCCTCGGTGGCTCGCGACGGATCCCATTGGCCGGTGAACGCGCGAACCGCTCGGACCAAGCCACCGGCGAGAAGACGCACGACGTCGATCTGATGCGCAGCTTGACTGAAGACGACGCCGCCGCCTTCGCGCGTCGAGAGCTCTTCGGGCCGCCGCGGACGATAGATGAAATCGGTGAAATTGAGCGCGGTCAGCATTCGTAATGATCCGAACGCGCCCGATGCGATCAACTCGCGCGTGCGCAGGACCGGCGCGTCGAAGCTATGGCTGTGGCCGACGATCAACTGCACACGCGCACGCCTTGCCGCATCGATCATCGATTGACACTCGCCGACCGACAACGCCATCGGCTTCTCGACGAGGACGTGCTTGCCTGACGCAACCGCGAGCCTTGCGTGCTCGGCATGGAGCTGGTGCGGGCTCGCCACGTAAATCGCTTCGATCGAGGAATCGTTGCACAGCGGCTCGATCGAGTCGTAGGCGCGAGCGCCGAAGTCCGACTCGAATCGACGCCGCGCTTCGGGACGACTGTCCGCTGCGCCCGCGAGCTCGACGCGCTCATCGGCGACAAAAGTCGGCAGCATCAAGGTGAAAGCACGGCCGAGGCCGACCACGCCGAGACGGATCTTATGAATGGTTGTCATCCCGAGGGAAACGAGGGACCTGCTTTTCCATCATAAATCCACCACTAGCTCCGCCGACTTCGCGCGCGATACGCACACCATGATGCTGTCCGCGCGTTCCTCGTCAGTCAGGACCAGGTCGCGGTGGTCGGCTTCGCCGGCGAGCAGACGCGTGCGGCACGTCCCACAAGTCCCGCTCTCGCACGACGAGGGAACGCGACAACCATGCGCGCGCAACACCTCGATCATCGATGTGCCGGCCGGCACGGTCACGACATCGCCGGACTTCGCAAGGCGCACGTCGAACGGCACGTCGTCGATGCGCGGCGCCGCGAGTGCGTTGGTGAAGCTTTCGAAATGGATCGCCGACGTCGGCCAATGGCCGGTCATGTCACGCACAGTGTCCATCAGGCCCTGCGGACCGCAGCAATACACGTGCGCCGCCGTCGGCCGCTCGAACAGCGGCCAGAGGTCGAAGGCCCGATCGAGATCCCCATGATCGTGGTGCAGGACGATCTTGCCTGCGAATGCGGGCGCTTGGAGCTCGGTGATGAAGGGCGTGAGCGAGCGTGAGCGCGTCAGGTAATAGAGCTTGTATCGGGCAGCGCTCGTCCCGTTGAGATGACGCATCATCGCCATGATCGGCGTGATGCCGATGCCACCGGCGACGAACAGGAATTCAGCAACGCCAGGTGCGAGCGCGAACCAGTTGTCCGGTGCCGAAACAGCCACCGCGTCGCCCCGACGAATGCCGTCGACCAGGCTCTTCGAGCCGCCGCGGCCAGGATCTTCGCGCTTGACAGCGATTTCGTAGCGATCGCGTTCGAGCGGATTGTTGGCCAGAGAGAAGCAACGCGTCCCGCCGTTCGGCAGCCAGACAGTGACGTGCGCGCCGGCAGTGAACGGCGGCAACTCGCCACCATCGGGGCGGCGCAGGTCGTACCGGAAGATGCCGGTCGCGATTTCGTCGACGTCCGCCACGCATAACGACATCGGCTCCGGTGGCGCGGGCGTCGACATCCGTGGATCTCAACGGGTCGGCGCGCCGGCGATGCGGCCGAGCGTACGCCAATCGTCGGTCTTCGGGATCACGCCTTCGAACGCGCAAAGCGCCGCATCCGCCGCGCGCGATTCAGCACCCAACGCGATACCGTCGGCAACGAATTTGCGTACGGCGTCGACCATGATGCGACGGAATTCGACGATCGCCAGATCGCTCGCACCGAGACGGTCGCGTGTGCGGTCGGTGATCGGCCCCATCGACGCCCACATCGCCATATCCTGCATCGGAATG
>DASPYC010000462.1:0-3183 GCA_035636955.1 Casimicrobiaceae bacterium | reverse complement strand
TTCGGCTAACATCGAACGATGAAAGAAGGCCCGAACGTCGTCCGCATCGCCGCGTTGATCGGCGATCGCGCCCGCGCAGACGTCCTTACCGCATTGGTCGGTGGCCAGGCCCTGACGGCGACCGAGCTCGCGCAGGTTGCGGGCGTCACCAAACAGACGATCAGCGGACATCTCGCCAAGCTCGTCGATGCGCGATTGCTCGCTGTCGAAAATCAGGGGCGTCATCGCTACTTTCGACTCGCCGATCGCGATGTAGGCGACCTGCTCGAAAACTTGATGGGTGTTGCGTATCGAACCGGCGCGGTTCGCTTTCGCGCCAGCCCACGCGAGCCCGCGCTGCGATTCGCCCGCGTTTGCTACGACCATCTGGCCGGCGAGCTTGGTGTGCTTGCGTTCGATTCGCTCGAAGATCAGCGTGTATTGAAAGCAGGCCGCGACGGCCTCGAGCTCACGCGACGCGGCTACGAATTTTGCGATGAGCTCGCCATCGACGTCGGCAATCTGTCGCGCGAACGGCGCCCGCTGTGTCGCGCATGTCTCGATTGGAGCGTACGACGCCATCATCTCGCCGGCGCATTGGGCGCAGCGTTGCTGCGTCGATGCTTCGAGCTTGGCTGGGCACGCCGCGCGAAAGACTCGCGTGTCGTAAGCTTTTCGCCGCCCGGTGAACGCGCGTTCCGCGAAAGGTTCAGCGTACGCGGCCGGTCGGCGGCGGCTGCTTCCGCGTAGCTACGCCAATTCCGGGATCAGCGTCAGCACGCCTTTGCCTGCGAACCAGGTGTCAAGGTTCGCCTTGCAGAGATCGCCCATCGCCTTGCGCGTTTCGTGCGTGGCGCTGCCGACGTGCGGCAGCAGCACGACGTGATCCATCGTGAGCAGCGGTGCTGGAACATGCGGCTCGTTCGCGAAGACGTCGAGACCGGCACCTTTGATCGTGCCGTCCTGCAGCGCCTTGACGAGCGCCGGCTCGTCGACGATCGAGCCGCGCGCGATATTGATCAGGACGCCTTTCTTGCCAAGCGCCGCAAGCACATCGGCATTGACCAGATTGCGCGTCGCCGCGCCGCCGGGACACGCAACAACGAGAAAATCGGAATCCGCCGCCAACGATCTCAGGTCCGGCAGGAACCGGTACGAAACGTCTTGCGGCTTGCGTCCGGTGTACGCGACGTCCATACCCATCGCACTCACGCGAGATGCGATCGCCTTGCCGATGCGGCCGAGGCCGAGAATGCCGACGCGCCTGCCGGCGAGCTTCGTCGTCAACTCGACACTGCGTTTCTCCCATTCACCGGCGCGTGCAAAACGTTCGAGCCGCGCAAAGCCGCGGCCGGTCATCATGATCAGCGCCACCGCAACGTCGGCGACATCATCTGTGAGCACATCGGGCGTATTCGTGACCTTGATGCCGCGCTTCTTGCAATAGTCGACCGGCACACCGTCGTAGCCGACGCCGAAGACCGAAATGATCTCGAGCTTCGAAAGTTGATCGAGCAACGTCGTCGGCGTGACGGTGCCCCCGCCCTGCACGAGTCCGCGAACGTCACGACCGCCTGTCGCGAGCAGGTGATCCTTGTCGGACGCGGCGTAGTAATCGTGGCAACGATAGTCTGCCTTCAGTGGATCGTAGAGAAATGGCGGCAGCGGTGCGGTGACGATGACGTCGGGTTGCGGCATGGATCACCTTTGTTTCGCGATGGGGTGGACAGCGAACCATTCTAACAACACCGCGACAAGCCCGGCATCGCCCCCGGCGGCCGTCGTCACGGCGGGAAGACCTGCAGCACGCGCGTGATCGGCAACGCGCGGGTGCGGAACGAACGCCGGGATTCGCGCGAGCAGCGCTCGTCCCTCGATACCGACGGCAGCCAATAGATTGTCGATACCTTCGGCCGAGCTCAGCGTGAGCGCGTGCGCTCGATTGTCACGCAGCGCTTCGAGCAAGCCGTCCGCCCCGGAGGTTGGCGCAGCACGGCGATAGCACGCAACGTATGCGACGCGTGCGCCGCGATCACTGAGCGTGTTCCCCAGCAATTCGCGGCCGCCTTGTCCGCGGAAAATCAACACGCGAGAACCGTCGATCTGTTGCAGCTCCGGTAATGCGAGCAATCCTTCGCTGTCGAACGTCGTCACGGGAACGCGCACGCTCGTCAATCCGACTGCGGCCAACGCTTCGGCGGTGCCGAGCCCCGGCGCGAATACGCGGAGCGATGGCGGCCAACGCAATGGATCCGGTACACCGTATTCGGCCGCGTTGGCGGAGACGAATACCGCGATATCGTACGAACCGAGCTCCGCATGCGCACGTTCGAGCGGCGAGCGATCCAGTGGAGGAAGAATGACGATCGCAGGCCAGATGAGCGGCGTCGCACCGACGGCAGCCAGCTTTCGCGCGAGTCCTGCCGCCTGCCGTTGCGGCCGGGTCACGATCACGCCGATGCCGTCGAGAGGGCCGAGTGTGCGCTGCGCCGTGTCGAGCGGATGGATGTTCATTGACTCGTCAGCACGAGACGGGCAGCGCCCCGCGCGAGAAACTCATCGGCGAGACCCTGCCCGAGCGCCTCCGCTTCTTCACCATCCGCTACTTCCGCCTCACGCTCGCCGCGCAACGCGTCGGTGCCGTCGCGCCGCGCGAGGTAACCGCGAATCCACAGGCGGCCCTCTTCCCATTGCGCGTACGCTGCAAGCGGCGTTGTGCAGCTTCCCGACAGTGCGCGCGAAAACGCGCGCTCCGCGGTCGTGGCGAGCACGGTTCCCGGATCGGAGAGCGGTGACAGCGCCGCGATGACGTCGTTGCGATCGGCACGACATTCTAGCGCGAGCGCCCCTTGACCGGGCGCTGGCAGGCTATCGTCCGGCTCGAGGAGCGCGCGGATTCGATCGCCGCAGCCGAGTCGCTTCAATCCCGCAGCCGCAAGGATCATCGCGTCGTAATGGCCCGCGTCGAGCTTCCGTAAGCGCGTGTTGACGTTGCCGCGAAGCGGCTCGACCTTGACCTTCGGGTATCGCTCGCGAAGCTGCGCTTCGCGCCGGAGGCTCGACGTACCGATGATCGCACCGGCGGGAAGTCCTTCGAGCGCGGCATATCGATTGGAAACAAACGCGTCGCGGGGATCCTCGCGCGCAACGATCGCGGCCAGCGTAAATTCGGCCGGTAATTCCATCGGCACGTCTTTCAACGAG
>DASPYC010000461.1:0-5453 GCA_035636955.1 Casimicrobiaceae bacterium | reverse complement strand
CACTCCATAGACGATGGCGGTCGCTACGATGACGGTGACGACGATCTCGCGCCGGCCGGACCGCCACCGCCGCTGCTCGAAGATTTGCGGCAAAAGGTCGCGGCATTTGTTGGGATTGCGCCCGACTTGTTCGTGCACTTGCTGGTCAGCGAATACCAGACCGGAACGCCCATCGGCTGGCATCGCGACAAGGCGCAATACGGCATCGTCGCCGGCGTCTCGCTCGGCAGCCGCGCTCGGATGCGCTTCCGACCGCTGCCGGCACCGGGCGCCTGGAACCGTGTCGATCCCAAGACCCTGATCGTCCTGGATCTCGAACCGCGCTCGATCTATGTCATGCGCGGCGACATCCGATCGCGGTGGCAACATAGCTTGCTGCCGACCAAGGCGCTGCGTTACTCGGTCACGATGCGAACGCGCGCGACATCGCCGCGCTAACGATAGCGGTTTCTAACGGACGAACGCGGTACGAGTCACTTCCGTATTTAACTTGACGGTTAAATACGCGCGGCGTATCGTCCTTGCCATGACTTCAACGACCCACGCCAGTTCCGCGCGCGAGCTCGATCGCGTCTTCGCTGCGCTTGCGGATCCAACGCGCCGCGCGATCCTGGCGCGCCTTGCCCGCGGCGATGCATCCGTCGGCGATCTCGCCAAGCCGTTCGACATCTCATTGCCGGCGGTTTCACGTCATCTGGATGTACTCGAGCGCGCACGGCTGATCGAGCGGCGGGTCGATGCGCAATGGCGCGTTTGCCGGCTGCGCGCGCGGCCGTTGCGCAAGGCGGCAAATTGGATCGATCACTACCGGCGTTTCTGGGAAGCGCAACTCGATTCCCTCGCCGAATTGCTGGAAACATCCCCACCCGAACGGAGGAAGCAATGACCGCACGCGACACATTCGATCTGACGGTTACCCGCATGATCCGCGCACCGCGCCAGAAAGTATTCGATGCGTTCGTCAAGCCGGACCTGCTGCGCAAGTGGTTCGGCGCGCGCGGTTTCAAAGTCACGCGTGCCGATATCGATGCGCGCGTCGGCGGCCGCTATCGGATGACGATGCAGCCGCGCAGCGGCGAGCCGTACACCGTCGTTGGCGAATACCGCGATATCGCATCGCCCGAGCGCCTTTCGTTCACGTGGAAATGGGAAGGCGAGACGATGGGGACGTTGCCTGAGACGCTCGTGACGGTGACGCTCACGGAGCGGCGCGCCGAGCATGGCGTGGAAACCGAAGTAAAGCTCCTTCACAGCGGCTTCCCGGCGATGGAAGCGCGCGAAGCGCATGCGCTAGGCTGGCAGTCGACGCTCAACCGGCTCATCGATGTGACCGACGCGCGCGGCAGCGCGGCGACGCTCACATTGATGGGCGGTCAGCGCAGCAGCTACGTTCGCAGTGCGCGGATGGCGCTGGCCGAGAAGGGTTTGGCGTACACGTACGACCAGTCGACGCTGCACAGCGACAACGTTAACGCGATCTGTCCGTTTGGTCGCATTCCGGTGTTCCGCGATGGCGATTTCGCGCTCTACGAAACCAGCGCGATCATCCGCTATGTCGACGAGTGTTTCGACGGTCCGTCATTGATCGCCGGCACCATCGAAAAGCGCGCGAAGATGGAGCAGTGGACGAGCCTCTACAACGCGCATTGCTACGACGCGATGGTGCGCCGCTATCTGTTGCAGTACATCTCTCCCAAGGGCGCCGACGGCAAGCCGGACCGGAAGACGATCGAGGGCGCGCTGCCGGACATCGAAAAGCAGCTCGGCGTGTTCGATCGCGCCTACAACGGCCACAACGTGCTCGTCGGCGACACGATCACGTTACCGGATTTGCTGCTGGCGCCGGTCATTTTCTATCTCGGCATGTTTCCCGAGAGCAAGGCGTTGCTGGAGAAAGTTCCGAACGTCACGCGTGCGCATGCGTGGATTGCGGAGCGCGAAAGCTTCAAGACGACGATGCCGCCGCTCCGCTGACGCAGCACGAATCATTCGCGCCGACGCGTCGCCCCGAGGCGCGAATCGCTCCCCCTCCGGGGGCAGAGGGAAGAGCGTAGCAGCCGCATTGGCCACATCGGCCGCAAGCGTGGGGCATCACGTTTACCGCTCGAAACCCGGCACCGGGCGGGCGGGAAATCGGTTCTTGCGAGATCACCCCGCGTCGCGCATCATCGCGCGACCGGGGATTCGTCGTCGGATTTTCCGTCCTGCCAACGCCTCCCGGTCGCCCGCGCACCCGCGCCCGCTCTGGAGATGTCGATGAACACGAATCACCCACGCAACGCCCGCCGTCGCACGCTGCTGAAGGCCATGGCCGGCCTCCCCGGATTCGCCATCGCCGGCGGATTGGTTTCGCTCGACGCGTCGGCGCAGGCTGCAGGCAAGGCCGCCGTCAATCTGCAGCTCGGATGGCTGCCCGGCAACAATCAGATCGGCGAAGTGGTCGCCAAGCAACTCGGCTACTTCGCGCAGGAAGGTCTCGACGTCACGATCCAGCCGGGCGGACCGAACATCGACGGCGTCGCGATCGTGGCGTCGGGCAAGTATGAACTCGGCCAGGTGTCGTCAAGTCCGTCGCTGATGCTCGCGGCTTCGCAGGACCTTCCCATCAAGTGCTTCGCCACGGGACTGCAGCAGCATCCGTACACGTTCTTCTCGCTCAAGAAGAAGCCCGTCAACTCGGCCAAGGACATGGTCGGCAAGAAGGTCGGCATCCAGGCGACGGGCGTGATCCTGCTGCGCGCGCTGCTCGCCAAGAACAACATTGCCGAAAGCAGCGTCGAGATCATCACGATCGGCGCAGACATGTCGCCGCTGTTGACCGGACAAGTCGACGTCGTCACCGGATGGCAGACGAACGTCACGGCGTTGAAGCCGCTCGGCCCGGACCGCGTCGACCTGCGCCTCTGGGACGCCGGCGTTCGCCTGTACGCGCTGCCCTACTACGCGACGGTGAAGACGATACAGACCCGGCCCGATGTTCTGCAGAAATTCTTGCGCGCGACCGCGCGCGGCTACGCCTATACCAACGCGAATCGCGACGCGGCCACCGATCTGCTCATCAAGGAATATCCGAATCTGACGCGCAACGACGAAAAGGTCGGCATCGACGCGATGATGGGCTACGCGTTCAACGATCTTACGAAGACTAACGGCTGGGGGACGATGGATCCCGGCGTATGGCAGGACCAGATCTCGCTCTATTCGCAGCTCGGGCAGTTCTCGAAGCGCACGCCCAAGCTCGATGAAGTGATGACGATGGAGGTATTGAACGCGACCCGCGACGCACGCGCCAAGGTCTGACATCGTGGCCTTCGCGGCCGTAGCGAGGCGGATCAAGGGCCGTGCCAAGAAGGCCCCGGACGCGAGCGGCGATCCACAACAGGCGGTCGCGTGCCGCGGCATGAGCGTGCGGTTCTTTACCGACCAGCGCAGCGTGACAGCGTTGTCGGGAATCGATCTTGACGTTACGCGCGGCGAATTCCTGACGCTCCTCGGCCCCTCCGGCTGCGGCAAGTCGACGCTGCTCCGCGCGGTCGCAGATCTCGTGCCGCCATCGGCCGGCGACATTCGCATTCTCGGCGGTACCGCGAGCGCCGCGCGGCGACGGCGTGCCATCGGCTTCGTGTTCCAGGATCCGGCGCTGTTGCCATGGCGAACGGCGCTTGCCAACGTCCTGCTGCCGCTCGAAGTCGCCAACGGCGCGAAACACAAAGGCAAGGCGACGCCCGCCGAATTGCTGGAGCTGGTCGGCCTCAAAGGGTGGGAGCATTCGTATCCGCATGAGCTGTCGGGCGGTATGCGACAGCGAGTGTCCATCGCGAGGGCTCTCGTCAGCGACCCACAGATCCTGCTGATGGACGAGCCGTTCGGTGCGCTCGACGAGATCACGCGCGACCGGTTGAACGAGGAGCTCCGTCGCGTCTGGCGCGAAACGGGAACGACGATCCTCTTCGTGACCCATAGCATCTACGAAGCGGCGTTTCTCGGCCAGCGCGTGCTGATGCTCGCGTCAAATCCAGGGCGCGTGCGCGAGATCATTCCCGTGCGGCTGCCCGAGCAACGGTCGCTCGCCATCCGCGAAACCATCGAATTCGTCGAGCTTGCGGCTTATCTGCGCCGCGTCTTGGAGGCCTGCTAATGAGCACACCAATCGTGATGACCGCCGGCGATGCCATGGCGTTGGATCACGAAGCGCTCGCGTATTTCGCAGGTCGGCGACGCGAGCAATGGCGCCGCCGTTTGCTGCCGGCGCTCGGTCTCATCGGACTGATTGTTCTGTGGTGGGCGCTGGTCGAAGGCTTCGACGTCAAGCCCTTCATTGCGCCGTCCCCGCAGCTCGTCGCGCAGACGATGGTCGCGAAATGGAGCGTGCTCTGGCAAAACCTGATTCCGACGGCGATCGAGGCGCTCGGCGGATTCTTGATGGGGAACCTGGCGGCGATCCTTCTCGCGACGCTGTTTGTCCACAGCAAGGCGATCCAGGAAGCATTCTTTCCCATCGCCGTGATGATCAACACGATTCCGGTCGTGGCGAAGGCGCCGATCCTCGTGCTGCTGATGGGCAACGGCATGGAGCCCAAGATGGTGATCGCCGGGCTGATCTGCTTCTTCCCCACGCTCGTCAACATGGTGCGGGGTCTCGAAGCAGTCAACCCGCAATCGATGGAGTTGATGCGCGTGCTGTCCGCGAGCAAACCCGAAATCTTCTTCAAGCTGCGGCTGTACAACTCGCTGCCGTATTTGTTCTCTGCGCTGAAGATCGCCGCGTCGACGTCGGTGATCGGCGCCGTCGTCGGCGAGTGGATCGGTTCGACGCGCGGCATCGGTGCGCTGATCATCCAGGCGACATACAGCTTCGATTCGGCGCTCCTCTATTCCGCCGTGATCATGAGCTCGGTTTTTTCCGGCGCCTTCTTCCTGCTGATCACGATGATCGAGAAGCTCGTCGTCAAGTGGCAGCCGGCGAATGTCAACTAAGGTGCATTGAGGTTATTTCGATGACGACTCACGAGAGCAGGATCGCGGAACCGGCGGGCGAGGCGCGCATTGCCGCCCAGGCAGACGTCGTCGTCGTCGGCGGCGGCCCGGCCGGCATGGCGGCCGCGATCGCTGCGGCGCGCAATGGCGCGAAGGTCGCGTTGCTCGAGCGCTACAACCATTTGGGCGGTCTCGCGTCCGGCGGCATGGTGCTCGTGCTCGACGACATGTGGGACAGCCATCATCACGAAATCTCGGTGCGTGGCGTCTGCATGACAATGATCGAGCGGCTCGCCAAGTTGAAGCTTGCGACGTTCCCGCGCGAGCACGAATGGGGCGAGCTGCCGGACAGCTATCGCCGCTGGGCGCGCTGGGGCACGTTCGATTTTCACAGCCATAAGACACCGTACCCAATTTGCTTTGCTGCGTCGTTCGATCCGGACGGCTGGAAGCGCGTTGCGCTCGAATGGATCGAG
>DASPYC010000460.1:0-3930 GCA_035636955.1 Casimicrobiaceae bacterium | reverse complement strand
CTTGTCGGGCGCGGAATTTCGCTTGCTCAAGGTTTTTCTCGAGCATCCCAAGCGTGTGCTCAGTCGCGACCAGTTGCTCAACTTGACGCAAGGACGCGATGCGGACCCGTTCGAGCGCTCGATCGACCTTCAGGTGAGCCGCGTGCGGCAGAAGCTCGATGAAGATGCCCGCGACCCGCGACTCATCAAGACTGTGCGCAACGAGGGCTATGTGTTGAGCGCCGAGGTGAAGATCGAGACAACGCCATGAAGGCATTCATCGCGTCGATGCAGGGTCGCGTTTTTCTCGTCCTCATCGGCGGTATCGTCGCGTCCGCGTTGCTCACGGCCGCTCTTGCCGATCTCGAGGGGCGCCGGACGTTCGCGCAAGTGCGCGCAGCACATACGGCCGATCGCGTCGAGCAGCTGGTCAGCGCGCTCGAGGCGGTGCCGCCCGAACTGCGTCCAACGTTGGCAGCAACGCTAGGCAGGGGCATGAGCGCGCAATTCGCGACATCCACCGCACCTCTGCAAGAGCACGATGCGGAGCTCACCGATGCGCTGATCGATGAGCTTGGTCATGATCGCAACGTAACGGCTACGACAGGTGCGCTAGCCGATTGCCCACCGCAACCCGACAACACTGACGCATCGGCACGTCCGGGCGCCTCGTGCCAGGTCGTCTCACTGACATTGCGCGATGGCACGCCGTTGCGTCTGGTCTTGCGCCCACAGCGCGACTTCACCTGGTCACGACCGCGCTCTTCACGCTGGCTGCTGTACGCCATCGTATTTCCGCTTTGCCTTGGTCTGCTCACCTATGTCGTCGCTCGCATGGCGACACGCCCGCTCGGCGGTCTCGCGCGCGCAGCTACTGCGCTCGGCGGCGACATCAATCAGCCTCCATTGCCGGAGACCGGTCCCTCCGAAGTGCGTGATGCGGCCGCTGCCTTCAACGTGATGCAGTCGCGCATTCGCAGCTACGTCGAGGAACGAACCGAGATGCTTGCCGCGATCGCACACGATCTGCAGACGCCACTGACGCGTTTGAGGCTGCGGCTGGAAAAAGTCGCGGACGAGAACCTGCGCGACAAACTCGTCGCCGATCTGGGCGCGATGCAGGGGATGATTCGCGAAGGTCTGGACCTTGCGACGAGCCTCGATACCGGCGGCATGATGCAACGGGTCGATTTGGACTCGTTGCTCTCCAGCGTCTGCGCCGATGCCGTCGATGCTGGGCAGGACGTCACGCTAAAAGGTCAGACGCGCGTTTCAATACTCGCTATTCCGATCGCCCTGCGACGGTGTCTTGCCAACCTCATCGACAACGCAGTGAAATACGGCGGATATGCGCGCGTGACGACGGCGCGTGAAGGAAGCAAGGCCGTGATTCGCGTGAGCGACGGCGGCCCGGGAATACCCGAAGCGCAAATGGAAAACGTCTTCGACCCGTTCTATCGCATCGAGACGTCGCGGTCTCGCGAGACAGGCGGAACAGGGCTGGGGCTCACGATCGCGCGCAATATTGCGCGCAAACATGGCGGTACGCTGGCTCTGCGCAACGCGTCGAGCGGCGGCTTGGAATGCACATTGACGCTACCGATCGGATAGCTCGGGATCAAACTTAAGTCGACGGTGATCACCCGGAAACGAAGGGACGGCAATGACGTATCTCGATGTGTCGCGTATTGCGAGCTGGCATGCCCATGTTTATTTCGATGCAACCAGTCGCGATGCAGCCAGGGAATTTCGCGATGTGGTGGCTGCAGAATTTGGCGATAGGGTGCAGATGGGCCGCTTTCACGAGCGAGAAGTCGGACCCCATCCACGATGGAGCTATCAGATCGCGTTTGCACCGGCGCAGTTCTCCGATGTCGTAGGTTGGCTTGCGCTCAATCACGGAGCGCTTGACGTGTTCGTGCATCCCAACACTGACAATGAACTGCGCGACCATCGGGACTGTTCGCTTTGGCTCGGTCGGAGCCATCAATTGAACCTGCGAGCGGTCGGAGGCTGAGGGAGCGTTCCGCCTTGCCCATTCAGACGTTTGATTTCAGATGAGCGAAAACATATGCGTTTTGGGTTGATAGGCTTCGGGGCCTGGGGCAAACAACACGCGCAGGCAATTGCAAGTCTGCCCGGCTTGGAACTCGCAGCGATCGCCTGCGCAAGTGCAGACAGCGCGCACGCCGCTGCCGCAGCTTATCCGTCAGCACGCGTTACGCAGGATTGGCGCGACGTGCTCGCCCAACCCAACGTCGATATAGTCGATATCGTCACGCCCAATTATCTGCATGCCGAAATTGGCATCGCCGCGCTCGGGGCCGGCAAGGACGTGCTGCTCGAAAAGCCGATGGCGACGACCGCGGACGACTGCGACGCGCTGCTCGTCGCCGAACGCGATACGGGGTGCCTCATTTCCGTGGGACACGAGTTGCGGCAGTCCGCGCAATGGGGCAGGATCAAGACACTGATCGACGATGACGCCATCGGCGATCCGCTGTTCCTCAATATCAATCTGTTTCGCAACTTCTATCGTTCGGGCGCCGAGAACTGGCGCTACGACCCGGCGCGTGTCGGCTCTTGGCTGCTCGAAGAGGCGGTCCACTTCTTCGATCTCGCGTTGTGGTACCTCGCGCGCCATGGCGACCCATTGTCGATCCGCGCGTGTGGCAACCAGCGGCCCGGGCGTGACAACGGCATGTACGACAACGTGTCGATCCTGCTGCGCTACGCGAGCGGCGCCTATGTCACCATCAATCAGTGTGTCGCCGGGTTCGAGCACTACGTGGTGCTGGAGATCGCCGGCGCCGAGGGTGCCATGCGCACGCACTGGTCAGGCACGATGGATCGCGATTCGAGTGCGGACTTCGATCTGCGCGTTCAGGCCAAGGGATTCCCGTTCACGCGAGGCGTTCGCGAATGCGAGCGGCTGACGATCGCGAAGTCGGGCGAAGTCTATGAGCTGACCGAGCAGATCCGCTTGACCGCGGAAGCCTTCACTGCGCGACGTGCGCTGGTGCCCGCAGTCGAGGCTCGCAAGCGCGTGCTCCTCTGCCTCGCGGCGGAGCGTTCGTTGCTGGAGAATCGCGAGATCCATCTCACGTTCGCGTAACCGTCAAACTTTGCGCGGTTGCCAGCCGGCGCTCAGCCAGGCATCGCTGCGCGCCACAAATCGCGGATCTCACGCATGCCGATGGCGCGAATGCCTGCTTCGGCCATCCAACGCTTCGGCGCGCCCGATCCGAACAACCGGTACTCGTCAGTACGCCAGTGCGCGCGCGACGGCACGATCGCCTCGATATCGCCTGGCGCATTGCAATGCAGAGCGAAAAACGTAGCGCCTGTGGGCAGCGTTTCGATCATCGTCCGATACGTCGCGTCGACGTCGGGACCGGGCGGCTCGGGGGTCATCCGAAAGCGGTCGAGAACCGGCAGACCCCGGGTATCAAGCTGCGCGACGATGCGTTCATAAATGCCAGTCGTAATTTCACCCATGCGCAACACGCCGGTGTAGGAATCGATCTCGCGCGGCAGCAGGATCGGCAGCCGGTACTCGAGACCAAGGCGGACATAGATGTCGACCAGTTCCGGCACCAGCGCGGCGCCCATGTGCGTATCCAAATGCGTGACATCAATGCCCGCTTCGAGCGCGCGATCGATCTGCGCGCGAAACTCGATCTCCGAGGCTTCGACGTTGAGCCGCGCGCGCAGATCGAGGCAATTGCGCGGAAAGTAGCCCTGTTTGTCGATGAGGCCCGACGAACGCGAACTGGTTGACAGCGGACCCCAGCGGTACTGCGGCCATTCGGAGGTCAGCGTCAAATGCACACCGAGATCGAGCCCCGGGTCTTGCGCCGCTGCGCTGGCGATTTCGCGGAACCAGGGGCAGGGCACCATGATCGATCCGCACGTCACACTATGCGATCGCGCTAGCTCCAGAAACGCGAC
>DASPYC010000459.1:0-2525 GCA_035636955.1 Casimicrobiaceae bacterium | reverse complement strand
TTTATCGACGATGCAGATCGGCGGCACCGTTGCGTCGGTCGGGCTCGCCGCTGACATGAAGCTCACGACAACGGTAGCGCCCTTCATCCTGCGCGGCGTCCAATTGCTCGGGGTCGACAGCGTGAACTGCCCGATGTCGCTTCGTCAGACGCTGTGGAACAAGCTCGCCGTCGAGTGGCGGCCGGACCGCGTGCACGACCAGGTGCTGACGATCGACTTCGACGAACTGCCGACGCACTTCGACTCGTATATCAAAGGCACGGTGCGCGGTCGAACCGTTGTCCGCATCGGCGCCGACTCGCATCCCTAGATGTGGACCCCCACGCTTGCAGCCTCATGGGCCAATTCGGCCGCTGCGCCGCCCCCAGCGGGGGAGTAATTCGCGCCTTGGGACGGCCCTGCGGCGCTCATGCCGAGGTGATAAGTGTCGAGCTATCTTGAGTTTCATCGTCGTTCGCTTGCCGATCGCGCAGCTTTCTGGCGCGAGGAGGCGGCGCTGATCGACTGGCAAACGCCGTTCGACGAAGTGCTCGATTACGCTAAACCGCCGTTTGCCCATTGGTTCGTCGGCGGACGGACGAATCTGTGCCACAACGCCGTCGACCGTCATCTGGCGATGCGCGGCGAGCAGCTCGCGCTCCATTTCCTTTCGACCGAAACCAATACCAGCGCGCGCTACACCTATGTCGAGCTGCATGCAGAAGTGAATCGCTGCGCCGCGGTCTTGCGCGCGCAAGGCGTCGGCCGCGGCGATCGCGTTCTGATCTACATGCCGATGATTCCAGAAGCGGCGTTCGCGATGCTGGCGTGTGCGCGTATCGGCGCCATCCATTCGGTAGTGTTCGGCGGATTCGCCGCGGCATCGCTTGCGACGCGCATCGACGATGCGAAGCCTAAGGCTCTCTTCACCGCCGACGCCGGCATGCGCGCCGGCAAGCCGATTCACTACAAACCGCTGGTCGACGAAGCAATCCGGATCGCTCGCCATCCGCCGGGCGCCGTCATCATTGTCGATCGTCATCTCGACAATGCGATGCCGAGAACGGCCGGGCGCGATTTGGATTACGCAACGCTGCGCGCCGACCATATGAACGCGCGCATGCCGTGCGAATGGCTCGAGTCCTCGGAGCCGTCGTACATTCTTTACACGTCGGGAACGACCGGCAAGCCGAAAGGCGTCCAACGCGATACTGGAGGCTACGCGGTTGCGCTGGCGTCGTCGATGCGCCGTATCTTCTGCGTCGAGCCCGGCGAAACGATGTTCACGACGAGCGACATCGGCTGGGTCGTCGGCCATTCGTACATCATCTACGCGCCTCTGATCAACGGTTCGACGACGATCATGTACGAGGGCCTGCCGATCCGGCCCGACCCTGGCATCTGGTGGAAGATCGTCGAGGAGAACCAGGTCAAGACGATGTTCAGCTCACCGACCGCGATTCGCGTGTTGAAAAAGCAGGACACCGCGTACATGAAAAAATACGATCTCGGCTGCCTGAAATATTTGTTTCTCGCCGGCGAGCCGCTCGACGAGCCGACGGCGCGCTGGGCAGCGGAATCGCTGGGCGTCGAGATCATCGACAACTATTGGCAGACCGAAACGGGATGGCCGATTCTTTCGGCGCAGCCGGGCGTGGAGAACACACCGCGCAAATTCGGTTCGCCGTCGTTTCCAGTGTACGGGTACGACGTCAGACTGCTGCATGAGGCGACAGGCGGGGAGGTTGGCACCGGCGAGAAAGGTGTGCTGACGATCACGCCGCCGCTTCCTCCCGGCTGCATGACGACCGTATGGGGTGACGACCAGCGTTTTGTTGATACGTATTTCTCCACCGTCCCCGGCCGTCTCGCCTATTCGACATTCGACTGGGCGATGTGCGATGCCGACGGCTACTACTTCGTGCTCGGCCGGACCGACGATGTCATCAACGTCGCCGGCCATCGGTTGGGCACGCGCGAAATCGAAGAGGCGGTTCAAGCGCATTCCGGCATTGCGGAGGTTGCCGTAGTCGGAGTAGCGGATCCGCTCAAAGGACAGATTCCCGTCGCCTTCGCGGTCGTAAAGGATCCCGCCCGCGTCGCGTCCCCGGAAGGTGCAGCGACGATGCGGCGCGAAGTGCTCGATACTGTCGACCGCGAGCTCGGCGCGATCGCCCGTCCCGGGCAGGTGCATTTCGTGACGCTGTTGCCGAAAACGCGCTCAGGCAAGCTGTTGCGCCGCTCGATCCAGGCGCTCGCTGAAGGCCGCGATCCGGGTGACTTGACCACGATCGAGGATCCGTCGGCGCTCGAGCAGATCAAGGCGGCGCTGGCATCGACAAAGTAGGTCGACTCGTCAGGGCCGCTTCCCGCAACGGCGGGGCGATCGGCTAATCGGCGATAATTGTCGTTTTTATCGCGCTTTTTGTGATGTCGCACACCCACGCCGCGCTCGCGGCGCATGTTCCGCTTGCTATCGCAACCCGCGGCTCGACCGTCGAAAGCATCCACTACGGTTCGGTCGCCGTCGTCGATCGCAGCGGTCG
>DASPYC010000458.1:0-3416 GCA_035636955.1 Casimicrobiaceae bacterium | reverse complement strand
GGGATCATCGACTTGGTTGCTCGCCTACGCGCATCAGCGCCGAGTGCGACCGGACCGGAAAAGTCCGGTCGCACGGACGCGACACACGGCAGGGAACGCTCGAATTATAGGCTGCCGCGTCGCGCAGGGAAGGGTGGCTCTCGACGATTTTGCTGCCGCTCGTCGGCCCATGGCTGCAGCCAACGTACTAAGAAAGTCCGCTTGAAAGCCTGGCCTTGACGCTAGCCGACACCTTCGACATGTCCGCGCGTCCAGCCAGTTGCGGTTTGAGGAGCGCCATGACCTTGCCCATCGCCGCCGGACCGGTGACGCCGGCGTGTCCAATCGCTACCGTAATCGCGGCATCGATCTCGGCGTCGCTCAGTTGCTGTGGCAGATAGTTCTGCAGCACGGCGATCTCCGCACGCTCGGCGTCGGCCAGATCCTTGCGATTGCCGGCATCGAATTGCGCGATCGAGTCTTTGCGCTGCTTCACCATCTTGTCGATGATGGCGAGCACGTCGGCATCCGCCATTTCCGTGCGTTCGTCGACTTCGCGCTGCTTGATCGCCGCCATCAGCAACCGGATCGCGGAAAGTCGCGGCGTATCCTTCGCGCGAAGTGCCGCCTTCATGTCGTCCGTGATGCGGGACTTGAGTGTCATCGAGCCTCGAAAGTAAAAAGGGGCGATCGATTCGCCCCTCGTTTGCCCACTGCTGCCTTCATTTGCCTCTCATTTGCCTCTCTACATCAGGGCGCAATCGGGAAATGCCGGTCAATAAAGCTTGGGCGGCAGCTGCTGGCTGCGTAGACGCTTGTAATGCCGCTTGATCGCGGCCGCTTTTTTGCGCTTGCGCTCCGATGTCGGCTTTTCATAGAACTCGCGGGCGCGAAGCTCGGTCAACAGACCGGTTTTCTCGATCGTGCGCTTGAAGCGGCGGAGTGCGGCCTCAAAGGGCTCGTTTTCGCGTACGCGGACACTGGGCATGGGATGGTTGGCCTTTCAAAACCTGCGGATCAGTGAAGCCCAACAGTATAGCAATGGCGCCATCTCGCGGCAAGGTCGGTAAACTTTGATTCCGATAGCACCTCCTCGATTGTCTTACTTACATGCGCGTCCTTGGCTTTGAGACGTCCTGCGATGAAACCGGCGTCGCCGTTTACGACACCGAGCGCGGTCTCATTGCTCACACATTGCACTCGCAGGTGGCGATGCACGAGGCTTACGGCGGCGTCGTGCCCGAGCTCGCGTCGCGCGATCACGTACAACGGGTTGTCCCATTGACGGAGCGAACGCTCGCAGAAGCGGGTCTCTCGCTCGCCGATCTCGACGGCATCGCGTACACGCAGGGGCCGGGACTCGCAGGGGCGTTGCTGGTCGGTGCGGGCGTCGCGAGCGCGCTCGGGTACGCGCTCGCTAAACCGGTTGTCGGCGTTCACCATCTGGAAGGGCACCTGCTGTCGCCGCTTTTGGCGGATCCCAAGCCCGCGTTTCCGTTCGTCGCGCTGCTCGTTTCGGGCGGACACTCGCAACTGTTCGAAGTCGAAGGCGTCGGTCGTTATCGATTGCTCGGCGATACCCAGGATGATGCCGCGGGCGAGGCGTTCGACAAGACGGCGAAGCTCCTAGGGCTCGGCTACCCCGGCGGTCCCGCGCTCGCACGCCTCGCCGCGCATGGACGCGACGGCGCGATCAAGCTGCCGCGGCCGATGTTGATGTCGAACAATCTCGACTTCAGTTTTTCGGGCCTCAAGACCGCAGTATTGACGCTCGTGCGCCGCGAAGCACAAGGCGGCGACCCGTCGGCAATGCCCGAGGCGCGCAAAGCCGACATCGCACGCGAATTCCAGGCGGCGGTCGTTGACGTGCTCGTCGCGAAATCGATCGCTGCGATCGATGCGACCGGCCATCGCCGGTTGATCGTTGCGGGCGGCGTCGGCGCCAACCTGGAATTGCGAGAACGTTTGCGCGCTGAAATCGAGCGCCGCGGTGGCGCCGTGTTCTTTCCTGATCCGATGTTCTGCACCGACAACGGCGCGATGATCGCGCTCGCCGGCGCGCTTCGACTTGAATCAGCGAAAGTCACCGATTATCAGTTCACCGTAAGGCCGCGGTGGCCGCTCGAAGAACTGGGCGCGCCCGTGCAGGTCCGTTAATCCCCGATCACGCGCTCTTTGCCCGCAAGCAAGTGACGAATGTTGGTGCGATGCCGCCAGAAGATCAGCGCGGCAATCATCAACATCGCCCACGAGACGAGTGCATAGCCGAATACATAGAACGTGCCGAGCGGCAGCAGCGTCGCCGTGATCAGTGCGGCGAGCGAACTGATCTTGAATCCGAACGCCAATGTCAGCCAGATGACGGTCAATACGAGCGCAAGCGGCCAATTGAGCGCAAACACAATCCCTGCCGCTGTGGCGACGCCCTTGCCGCCTGCGAAGTGGTGATATAGCGGATAGAGATGCCCAACGAACACGACAATGGCAGTAGCCGGCACGATCCAATCGGGCGTGTCGACGAAGGGCGCAAGCATGCGCACGCCATACACGACGACGAACCCTTTGATGCCGTCGCCGACAAGCGTCAGCAGCGCCGCCGCTTTGTTGCCGGTTCGGAGCACGTTCGTTGCACCGGGATTTCCGGATCCGTATTCGTGCGGATCGGGCAAGCCGAATGCCTTGCTCACCACAACGGCAAACGATACGGATCCGATCAAATACGCAGCGACGACAATCAGGCAGGCGGTGAGCACGAAGCTCGTTCGGTGAGGTCGGGTAGAATCGCTCCGGATTCTAGAACAAAGCGGCCGCACGGCCGGCCATCAACGCGGCAATGCCGTCCGAAGGCGTGAATTCCCCATGAACGCCATCTTCATCCATGATTTGCGCGTCGAGACGAAAATCGGCGTGTACGAATGGGAACGTCATCTGCCACAGACGATCCGAATCGACCTCGAATTCGGCTTGCCGTCGGCGCGACCGTTCACTTCGGGCGATTTCGCCGATGCGATCGATTACGCCGCAGTCGTCGAACGGATTAAAGCGACGGCGGCGAACAATCCGCATCCGCTGGTCGAGCGCTTTGCCGAGAGCCTCGCGCAATTGGTGCTCGTCGAATTCGGCGCGCTATCGGTCAAAGTGCGAGTCGCCAAGCTCGCGCCGCTGCCCGGCGTTCGTGAATTGGGCGTGATGATCGAGAGGCAAGCTGCGACCTAATTAGGCGTTTGTTCGTGTTCAGTCCGAAGGCAACGGGCAGGGTGCGGCGCTGCGCTCGGATGTCCGCGATCGAGGTGTCCTACGGGTACCCGGCGCGAGCATCAGCGTCGACCCAACGCCGCCGGACGCTGGCGCCAGCCGTGACGGAAACCGCGGACACTCGCGCTCGCCGCGCCCTGTCCGCTGCCTTCTCGAGCGCTGGTCGGATTCGACGAAAGCGA
>DASPYC010000457.1:0-2091 GCA_035636955.1 Casimicrobiaceae bacterium | reverse complement strand
CCGAAGCGCTGTACGAACGTGTTCCGACGCGCGTCGAACCCACGCTTGCAGACGGTTGCGTGGATCTCGTCGCGCAGCGCGCGCCAGCGCCGCACTGGGCCCGTGAGACGGAATCGCTCGACCGCCTGGATACCACGATCGAGCGCGCACCACGCCATGACCTTGGAGTGCGTGAATTGCTGGCGATCGCCGCGGATCTCCCAGATGCCGTTGTCGGGCTCATCCCAGTGCGATTCGAGGAATTCGAGCAGCACGCGCTGAAACGACCACGCGTCTTCATTCTGCTCGAGGCCCGCTGAGCGCGCGAGTGACAGCGCGTCGATCACTTCGCCGTAAACATCGAGCTGCAGTTGCGTTGCTGCCTTGTTGCCGATGCGCACGGGTGCCGATCGACGGAAGCCGGGCAGCCATGGGAGCTCGAGTTCGATCACCTGCCGCTCGCCCGCGACGCCGTAGAGCACTTGCAAGTCTTGCGGACGGCCCGCCGCCGCGCGTAACAGCCACTCGCGCCACGCGCGCGCTTCATCGCGATAACCCGACAGCAGCAACGCATAGAGCATGAACGTCGCGTCGCGCAGCCAGCAATAGCGGTAGTCCCAATTCCGTATCCCGCCGTATTTTTCGGGAAGCGACGTCGTGGGCGCGGCGACAATCCCGCCGGTGGGCGCGTACGTCATCGCTTTGAGAACGACGAGCGATGTGCTGACCGCGTCTGCCCAGCGTCCCTCGTACGTCGACTGCGCCGACCAGGTGCGCCACGCAAGCTCGGTCTGATCGAGCGCGGCGAACGGATCGATCGGCAGTGGACGCGCGAGATGTGACGCAAAATAGGTCAGCACGAACGGGATCCGTTGTCCGCGGGCAATGTTGAAGTCGGCGACCGTCGTGTAGCGCTCGCCGCGTGTAGCCACCGGTGTGCGGAGCTCGATCGTGTGAGGACCTGCGGTTGCGAGCAAAGCGCCTTCGACGCGATGGACCCATGGAATCTCGACACCGTAGCCAAAGCGCATGACAAGTTCCATGCGCATCGGCACGCGGCCGCGGACCCCTTCGACAATGCGGACGATGTCGAGTCGGTCAGGCCACAACGGCATGCAGTCGAGAAGGCGGATCGTTCCGTCGTCGGTCTCGATTTCGGTTTCGAGGATCAGTGTGCGATCGCGATAGCGGCGCCGAACCGCGCGCTGCCGGCCGGCCGGCGCAATATGAAAACGGCCGTGATCGCGCCGGCCAAGCATTGCCGCAAAGCACGCGGGGCTGTCGAACTGCGGCACGCACATCCAATCGATCGAACCGTCGCGCGCGACGAGCGCGGCGGTTCGCATGTTGCCGATCAGCGCGTAATCCTCGATGTGCGAGGCCATTGCGTTGTTCCAGCCGCCGTTGCCTAAGCGCTTGACTCGGGATCGTGCCAGCGCATGCCGCGCGCGAGGATGCGGTCGGCTTCGCGGGGCCCCCACGTGCCGCACGCATAGCTGAATACGGGCAAACCGGCTTTGACGACGCGCTCGACGATTCGCCACGAGGCGTAAGCGCCTTCGGCACTTTCGTCGAGCCCATGATCGCCCGCCAATTCGGCGTCGAGCAGACGTTCGTAGGCATCGCGGTCTTCGTCGATGCCAAGGTTTGCGCCCAGCTCGATTGCTTCGCCGATCATCGCCGCGCCGCGACGTTTCACATACGCGCCCAGTCCGACGTCGACGCGCCCGGGACCGAGACGAAACCGAATGTGATGCGCGGTCGCGTCGTTTGGCTCGACGACGCGTATCGACGGCGGTTTGAACGTCACCCAGACCTCTGTCGTCGTAACGGCCAGATGCTTCCCGGTCCGAACGCAAATCGGGACGTCCTTCCAGCGCGGCGATCGGCAACGTAAGCGCAGCGCGACGTAGGTTTCCGACTGCGAGTTGCGGGCGACGCCTTCCTCGTCGCGATAGCCTTGATATTGCGCGCGAACGATGTCACTCGGTACAAGCGGACGGATCGCCGAGAGTGCTGCGACGCGCGCCGCGTGAATGGCGCGAGCGGTTGCGTTGGCCGGCGGTTCCATCGTCAACAGCGCGACGATTTGGAGCAGATGATTCTGGAATA
>DASPYC010000456.1:0-6209 GCA_035636955.1 Casimicrobiaceae bacterium | reverse complement strand
CCGTCGCGCGCGCAGAAGCCGTGCGCCAGCAATACGGACGCGCGACGATTCTGTTCGTCGATGAAGTCCACCGCTTCAACAAGGCGCAGCAGGATGCGTTCTTGCCGTATGTCGAGCAGGGGGTTCTGGCGTTCATCGGCGCGACGACCGAGAATCCATCGTTCGAAGTAAACAGTGCATTGCTGTCACGCGCGGCCGTGTACGTTCTGGAGCCGCTCGCCGAGGACGAGCTTGCCATTTTGCTCGATCGTGCGCTTGCATCGGCAATGCCGGCGGCGTCGCTCGACGCTCCCGCGCGCGATGCGCTGATCGGCTATGCCGACGGCGACGGAAGACGGCTGATCAACATGGTCGAGCAGCTCGCGATCGCCGCTGCCGGAGCGTCACGCACGACGATTGATCTCGCTTTTGTCGAGGCGACGATCGCGCGCTCGCTGCGTCGCTTCGACAAGGGCGGCGATGCGTTCTACGATCAAATATCGGCATTGCACAAGTCCGTGCGCGGATCGGATCCCGATGCGTCGCTTTATTGGATGTGCCGAATGCTGGACGGCGGCGCCGATCCACTTTATGTTGGCCGGCGCATGATCCGCATGGCGACCGAAGATATCGGACTCGCCGATCCGCGTGCACTGTCGCTCGCGCTCGACGCAATCGCCACCTACGAACGGCTCGGTTCACCCGAAGGTGAGCTTGCACTCGCGCAGTGCGTTCTTTACCTGGCGGCGGCCCCTAAAAGCAACGCCGTCTACACAGCATTCGGCAAGGCGCGCGCATTCGTCGGCGAAGACGGTTCACGCCCGGTTCCTCTCCGGTTGCGCAATGCGCCGACGCGTCTGATGAAGAATATCGGTTACGGCAAAGGCTATCGTTACGCACACGACGAAGAAGACGCGTACGCTGCGGGCGAGCACTACCTCCCAGACAATATGCCTCGTATCACGTTCTACGAGCCCACTGAGCGCGGGCTCGAAGCGCGGATTCGCGAGCGATTGGCGGCATTGCGCGAACGCGATCGTGACGCGCGGAAGCCGGACGACGAAGACGCGAAGGACTAGGAGCGGCAACGGTCGGGCGCATCGCAGCGGAACGCAAACCCTCTGCTAGACTTCCGTCATGCTCGATATCAATCTGTTGCGGAACGATCTTCAAGCCGTTGCCGCAGGCCTCGCCAAACGCGGCGTCACGCTCGATGTCGCGCGGTTCGAAGCGCTTGAATCCGAGCGCAAGGTCATCCAAACGCGCACGCAGGAATTGCAAGCGCGCCGCAACGCACTCTCCAAGCAGATCGGTATCGCAAAAGGCCGCGGCGAAGATGCTGCCGCTCTGCTCGCCGACGTCAGTGGATCGGGCGAGGAGCTCGAGCGATTGGAAGCGGAGCTTGTACGCGTTCAGCATGGCTTGCGCGAGTTCCTGCTCGATCTTCCCAACCTGACCCATTCGACAACGCCAATCGGCACAACGAGTCTCGACAATGCCGAAGCACGGCGCGCCGGCAAACCGCGCAGCTTCGACTTTCCGGTCAAGGATCATGTCGACCTTGGCGAAGCGCTCGGCTTGCTTGATTTTCCGGTCGCCGCAAAGTTGTCAGGTGCGCGTTTTTCGTTTCTGCGCGCCGAGCTCGCGCATCTGCATCGGGCGTTGGGGCAGTTCATGCTCGATGTTCACACGCGCGACCATGGTTACACCGAGTGCTATACGCCGTACATCGTGAACGCGGATACGCTGGTGGGCACCACGCAGTTGCCGAAATTTGCCGCCGACATGTTCGCCGTGCGTAAGGGCGGCAGCGAAAACGGCGATGAGCCGCTCTACTTGATCTCAACCTCGGAAATCACACTCGCCAATACCGTTCGAGACGAAATTCTCGCCTCAGACGTGCTACCCATTCGACTCGTCGCGCATACGCCGTGCTTCCGTTCCGAGGCGGGGAGTTACGGCAAGGACACACGCGGCATGATTCGCCAACATCAGTTCGACAAGGTGGAGCTCGTGCAGGTCGTGCATCCCGATCGATCGTATGAAGCGCTCGAGGAGCTCACGCAGCACGCCGAGACGATCCTGCAACGGCTCGAGCTGCCGTATCGCGTTGTCGCGTTGTGCACCGGTGACATCGGCTTTGCCGCGGCAAAAACGTACGACCTCGAAGTGTGGCTGCCGGGACAGAATGCGTACCGCGAGATTTCGTCATGCTCGAACTGCGAGGCCTTCCAGGCGCGGCGAATGCAAGCACGGTTTCGAAACGCACAAGGCAAGCCCGAGCTCGTGCATACGTTGAATGGCTCGGGACTCGCGGTCGGGCGCACGTTCGTTGCCGTGCTCGAGAACTATCAGCGGGCGGATGGCTCGATCGAGATTCCCACGGTATTGCGCCCGTATATGGGCGGGCTGCAAGTCATCGCCGCTCGTCGGAGCTAGCGCATATTGCCGGTATGTCCTAGCGAATAGCGTCCTGGCTGTGGCCACACCGCAAGACCGTGCGGTTCTTTGCCCACCTTGATCTTCGTGACCTCGCCGCTCGTGGTATCGAACGCATATACCACGTTGTCGTAGCGACCCGATAACCAAAGCACCTTGCCGTCGGCACTGACGTTACCCATGTCGGGGCTTCCACCACCGGGAATCGGCCATGTCACGTCGACCTTCTGAGTCGCGAAGTCGATCACCGACACGCTGCCTTTGCCACCGGGCGGCCCGTGAATCTTGTTCGACCCGCGATTGGTCACGTAGAGCTTGCGGCCATCGCGGCTCGGATAGAGTCCATGCGTACCCTTGCCGGTGTTGATGAAACCGATTTCTTTGAATGCCGCGCCATCGACGACGAACACGCCGTCGGCCATCATGTCGGCGACAAAGAACAATTTCCCGTCCGGGGAGATGCGTATGTCCTGCGGCATGCCGCCTTTCGACAGTCGGATATAGCCGAGGACTTTCTGCTCGACCAGATCGATCTTCACAAGGCCCCCTTGAAACTCGCAGGTGAAGATCGCGTAGCGGCCATCGATTGAAAAGTCCGCGTGGTTGATGCCGCCGCATTGCGGAGTCGACAACGAGTACTGCAGTTGCATCGTGTGCGGGTCGCGGAAATCGAGGCGCTTCAGCGCTTCGGCAACGACAATCGCCGACTTGCCGTCGGGCGAGAAATACATGTTGTACGGATCGTCGACGGGAATGGCTCGACCGGGCTTGCCGGTCTTCGGATCGACCGGCGTCAGGCTTCCATCGGTCCGGTTTTCGGCATTGTTCGCGACCCACAGCGTGCGCAAATCCCACGACGGCACAACGTGCTGCGGATTGACGCCGACCTTGAATCGGTCCACGACTTTCATCGTTACCGGATCGATCACGTACACGTCGTTCGACTGAAGATTGGGAACATAAACGCGCGGCAGGTCGCCCATAACTGCGGCGCTCAGTTTGCCGGCAGTGGCGTCGCTGTAAAGGTTCGAAGGATCGCTCACCGAAGGCATGCCGGGAACGGTCGCGATCGTCGGCGCACCTGCGGGGCTCGTTTGCGCGTCGGCCGCCATTGCAGGATGCGAGAGCAACCATGCTGCGCCGACGAAAATGGAAAACGAGGAAGGAAGAAGGGACGACACGTTTACGGAGTTTCCCTGGAGGAAAGGCTTCTTGACGAGGCGAGAAGCCAACGCGAAGAGGTCAGCGGCGCTTCACGGCGCTGCGAATTTCATTCACCGTTTCCGCGACGATAGCATCGATGCCGAGGCCGCCAAGCTCAGCGCTTGACCGCCGAGGGTCGCCGTATACGCCGCCCTTTTGTCCGTCCGCTGCAGCCGACTGCAAACGGTCCTCGCGTACAAGGGAAGGATCGACGGCGAGCGTAAGCGAGGTGTCGGCAACGCCGGCATGCGTGCCGATTTCTTCGTCGCTGAACCCGCGGCGTCGCAATAGATCGCGATAGCGTGACTGCGTTATTTCGTAATAGGCGACGATTGCGTGGGCGCGCGCCGGCGACGCGGCCCATTCGCGATTCAATCGCGCGGCCACCGCCTGCTCACTTTTCTGATACCCGCCGTGATCGCCGATGAACACAATGTCGCGAAAGCCATGACGCTTGAAGCTGCGAGCGGCGGACTCGAGCACCGATTGGAACGTGCGCTCGGGCACGCTGATCGTACCGGTGAACCGCATGTGAGCCGTCGGTGGATCGATGTCGCCTTCCGGCACATAGGCGATGACGGGCGCGACGAGTGCATTGCCGAGCGTGAGAGCGATTCTTTCCGCCAGGACTTTTACGCGCACATTGTGCTTTCCGAGCGCCATGTGCGGTCCATTCTGCTCGGTGCCTCCGATCGGCACGATGATCGTCGTCTTGCCGGCGTGAATCGCCGTTTCGAGCTCGGTCCAGGTGTAGTCGTCCAACCAGACGCGGGCCGGCGGCTGCGCACCAAGCGCCGGAGCGACAGCCAGCCAGCAAAGGGCGAAGCACAACATGCATGATCGAACCAACATGACCTCCTTCCGCGTTTATCGAGCGGATTCGAGCGCGCCGGCAACGGGGTTGAGCCGTGGTGCGAAGAGCGGTTGCGTGCGGAGGAGGATATCGTAATAGGCGCGCACGCGATCAACAAAGGCGACCGGCATCCCGCCGCGCGCATAGCCGAATTTGGCGTTTTCGTAGAACTCGGGCTGCGCGAGTAGTGGCAGAGTCTTCTTCACGTCGCGCCAGTGATCGGGATTGAGCTTTTGCTTTTGCGCCAGGATGCGCGCGTCTTCCAGGTGCGCGATGCCGATGTTGAACGCCGCGAGCGCGAGCCATGTGCGGTCGGGCTCGGCGATCCGCTCGGGCAGCTTTGTCTTCAGTATCTGCAGATATCGCCCGGCTGCAAGGATTGATGTCCTCGTGTCCAGCCGGTCGCCGACGCCCAAGTGACGTGCGGTTTCTTCGGTCAACTGCATGACGCCGCGTGCCCCCGTTTCGCTGGTTGCGAGCGGATCCCACTGCGATTCTTGATACGCCACAGCGGCGAGCAGCCGCCATTCAGTCCCGCTCGTGGCCTGCGCTTGTTCGAATTGGCGTTGAAGATTCGGCAGCACCGTCTTGATTCGATCGCGAAACACGCCGGCGTCGATGCGCTCGACACCGCGTGACGCATCGAAGTAGCGATCGGCATGCCGCCCGAGCGTACCGTCTTTCCGCAGACGGGCGAAGTATTGATCGAGCGCATCGCGGAGCGCCGTTTGCGCGGGCGCTACGGCCCATGCGAGCTCACGCCGCGGACCGGCCGCAAACGCGACATCGAAATCGAGATAGATGTTGCGGGCGACCGCGGCGTCGTTCGACGGGACGATCGCATAATCGACCGTGCCTTCGGACACCTGCGAGATCAGCGCTTCCGACGCCGGCACATCGATCGACGTCCAAAGCGTTTCGGGATGTGTGTAGCGAACGGTGGCAAGCTGCGAGTCAAGACCGGTGCCGGCGGGGTAAGCGACCGTTGCGTCGACGAGATCGGAGAAACTCTTGGGCTTGTAGGCGTCTACGTTGTAGATCAGAACAGGCTCGACAGCGTGAATGCCGGTGGTCCATAGCACCCGCAATGCCACGTCGCTGCTCTGCGTTGTGTCTTGTCGTGTTGCGGCGAGACTTTCCTTCGCGGACGCCGCCTGAAAGAGGCCGCCGATGCCGATGTCGGCTTCGCCCGCCACGACTTTGGCGAGCAGCTCAGAGGCGCTTCGTACGGTGATAATCCGTAACGGCCTCGACTGATCGCGCGCAAAGCGGATCAGCAAATCGTGATCGAAGCCCGACGGCTCGCCGTCCGGACCCGGAAACCAGCTCGCCGGACCCGGACGCACGGCGGCGACGATCTCGTCAGCGTGTTGCCGTGCAGGCGGCGGCGATGGCGACTGTTCGCATGCGGAGAGCAGCATCAGCACGCCCGCCAACACTCTGAGATCCGCGCCGCGCGCGACGATTTTGTTCGGAGCACGCATTCGTACCGATTATAGCGATCATCATGCAAATGTCATGACGGACGGCGATTGGGATGCTGTCTCGCCGCGTATAATGTTGCATAAGTGGCGGGTCGCCCCGCATTGCACGGTCGTGAATCTGGTCAGGTCCGGAAGGAAGCAGCCACAGCGAACTTCTGCAAGTGCCGGGGGAACGGCTCGCCACCCCCTCTCTTTGCTCGCCAGATCGACCTGATACTTTGTTACTCGCCGGCTCGAACGCTCACGTACGT
>DASPYC010000455.1:0-8926 GCA_035636955.1 Casimicrobiaceae bacterium | reverse complement strand
AAGAAATACAAGCATTGTCACGGCCGTCTCGGCTGACGTCTGGCTGCTGCGCAGCCCGCATGCTTCGTTGTGTGCTCGCTCGCCGCTCGCTGTACTTGTATGTACTATCTCGCGGCTCGCTCCGCGCCGCCTCGCCTGCGGCCCGCTCGCGACGCCATCCATTCAGCCGAGCGCATCTCGATCGCCGCATAGAAAGCAGCCTCTAAATGGCCGTTCGCTACACATCGCCGACGCCCGAATCGCTGTTGCCGGTCCCGGGTATCGCGCTAGGCACCGCCGCCGCGAGAATCAAGAATTGGACCCGCGACGATGTCGTACTCGTCGTCGCGGAGCCCGGCACCGTCGCGGCCGGCGTATTCACGCAGAACCGCTTTTGCGCCGCGCCGGTCGCGATTTGCCGTGCGCATCTGACCGCGCAACATGCACGCAGTCTCGATTTCCGCGCGCTTGTCATCAACGCAGGTAACGCCAACGCGGGCACCGGAGAAGGGGGTCTCGATGCTGCGCGCGTGACCTGCGCTAACGCAGCGCATCTCGTCGATTGCGCGCCGGAGCAGGTGCTGCCTTTTTCCACGGGCGTCATCATGGAGCCGCTTCCCGTCGAACGCGTCGTTGCGGGATTACCGTCGGCGCAGGCAGCGCTCCGCAACGACGGTTGGTTCAATGCTGCAAGAGCTATCATGACCACCGACACGGTGCCGAAGGGGGCATCACGCCGCGTTGCGATCGACGGCGTTCCGGTCACAGTTACGGGCATTGCCAAAGGGTCGGGGATGATCCATCCCGAGATGGCGACGATGCTCTCGTTCATGGCAACCGACGCTCCGATTGCCGCTGATCTTCTTGCCACGATGACGCGCGGAATCGCGGACGTTTCGTTCAATTGCGCAACAGTGGATGGCGACACGTCGACCAACGACAGTTTTGTGGTCGCGGCGACCGGCAAGGCGGCCATCAAACCGATCACGACGTCGGCGGATGCGCGAATCGCTATTCTCAAGAGCGCCCTGGAAAATGTAGCGGTCGAATTGGCGCAAGCGCTCGTGCGCGACGGCGAAGGGGCAACGAAATTTATTGCGATTCGCGTCGACGGCGGACGCGACGCCGCGGAGTGCCGCCACGTCGCCTTTGCCATCGCCCATTCGCCGCTTGTGAAGACGGCATTCTTCGCGTCGGATCCCAATCTCGGGCGCATCGTCTGCGCAATCGGCAATGGGGGCGCCGCCGACCTCGACCCCGCGCGTGTTTCTTTCTGGCTCGACGACATTCGGGTCGTCGATCATGGCGCCCGAGCGGAAAGTTATCGCGAGGAAGACGGTCAGCGGATCATGAAGCAGGACGAAATCACCGTGCGCGTCGACCTTGGCCGCGGCCGCGCGCAGGCAACGGCATGGACCTGCGATTTTTCGCATGAGTATGTGTCGATCAATGCCGACTATCGTTCGTAAAGATGAGCGCCGCAAGCGTGGGGGTCCACGATGAGCGCCGACCTGGACAAGTTGATTGCGCGCGCTGAGGATGTGCTGGCGCGCGTCGAAGCGTTGTTGCCGGCGCCGCCTGTCGATCCCGACTGGAAGAAGGTGACCGCTGCGCGGTGGCGCAAGCGCAACGGCCGCGGCTATTTGCAGTCAGTCGCGCATCCGCATGCGATCGCGTTATCCGATCTCGTCGCGATCGACGAGCAAAAAAAGGCGATCGATCAAAACACACGTCAATTCGTCGCGGGCTTCCCTGCCAATAACGTGCTGCTGACCGGGGCGCGAGGCACCGGCAAGTCATCGCTCGTGAAAGCGATGCTGCGAAAATACGCCGGCAAGGGATTGCGCCTGATCGAAGTGGAGAAGATGGATCTCATCGATCTTCCCGACATCGCCGAACAGATCGACATGCGCCCCGAGCGCTTCGTTGTGTTTTGCGACGACCTGACGTTCGACGCGGGCGAAGCCGGCTACAAGGCGCTCAAGGTCATGCTGGACGGCTCGATTGCGGGGACGGCAGGCAACGTGCTGATCTATGCGACATCGAACCGCAGGCACATGATGCCCGAATACTTCGCTGAAAATCTCGAGACGAAGCACATCGGCGATGAAGTACATCCGGGCGAATCGGTGGAGGAAAAAATCTCGCTGTCGGAACGCTTCGGGCTGTGGATTTCGTTCTATCCATTTGGACAAGACGACTATCTTGTAGCGGTGGATGCGTGGCTTGCCCACTTCGCCGTACCACGCCCTGGAACCGCACGCGAGAACGAGACGCGCGCACGCGAGGCGTTGCAATTCGCAATCCAGCGCGGATCGCGCAGCGGCCGCGTCGCATGGCAATTCGCACGAGCCCATGCCGGCGCGCGTCGCTTGAAGTGACCATCGTTCGCGTCGCAGCCGCCGTGATCACGCGGCCCGATGGTTGTGTGCTTCTTGCGCAACGTCCCATCGGCAAGCCCTACGCCGGCTACTGGGAATTTCCCGGCGGCAAGCTCGAGCCCGGTGAGTCCGCGGTGGATGCACTCGCGCGTGAGTTGAAGGAAGAGCTCGGCATCACGGTCACGCATGCAGCGCCGTGGATCGCACAGGAATTTGTCTATCCGCACGCGCATGTGGAGCTCGATTTCTTCCGTGTGCTGGGCTGGATCGGCGAACCGTTCGGACATGACGGGCAATCGTTTGCATGGCAAAAGCCGGGCGCGTTCGACGTGGCGCCGCTGTTACCCGCGAACACGCGCGTGCTGACCGCTTTGACGTTGCCGGGGGTGTGCGGCGTGACGAATGCCGGCGACATCGGTGAAGAGGAGTTCCTCGCCCGCGCCGAACACGCGTTGATCGCCGGATTGCGCCTCATTCAGCTTCGCGAAAAGGATTGGCCGGCGGCACGTCGGGATGCCTTCGCTGCCCGACTTCTGCCGCTTGCCGCCCGCTTCGGCGCGCGCGTGCTATTGAACGGTTCGGTCGAAGACGCAAGGCGTGGCGGTTTTGCCGGCGTTCACTGGCCCGCCGCGACGCTTACCGCCGCAAGATCGCGGCCGCGTGACTTGCTCGTTGCGGCATCGTGCCATTCGCGCGACGAGCTTGCGCACGCGGCGACGCTGGATGTCGATTTTGCCTTCGTCGGGCCGGTGCAGCCAACGGCAACGCACCCGGGTGCGCCAACGCTCGATTGGAAGGGTTTCGCGACATGCATCGAGGCGACTCGCGTGCCCGTCTATGCAATCGGCGGATTGACGCGCGACGATTTGGCGATCGCCATTGATCATGGCGCCCACGGAATTGCGTTGCGGCGCTCGGCTTGGCCAGCTAACTAAATTCCGAATCCGGCGAACGATCGCCGCCATCGGAAGACTTTTCGTCGTCCTCTTTTTCAACGACCGGCACGCGATAGCCTTCGGACGCCCACGCGCCGAGATCGATCATCTTGCACCGCTCCGAGCAGAATGGTCGATAAACCGATTCGCGCGTCCACGGCACGGATTTCCCGCATTGAGGACAGGCGACGGTGCGTGCCATTGTTCCAGGCGGGCCTTGCGAGACTGAATGTCCGGTACCCATGGTGTCGGGCGCGTCGTGGAATGTCTAGAGATTACAAAACATCAATTCGAATTCGACGTCGCGATCGAATACTGTGCCGCGGTCCATCCCGGCGACGCCCAGAAAACGAATGTTGAGCGCGTATTTGTTAGCGCTGATTTCCGGGACGCACGGCATGTCTTTGGCTAGGGTGAGACGCAGCAGCTGCGCAACCTTCGTCGTCGTCAACATGAGCTGAAAAACGCCACGATATGCAATATGGCGGCTGATCCGGCCATTTTCACGCAGCATCCGCAAAATGATTGCCGCGGCCGCGTGAATTGGCTCGAAGGGCTCGATCCAGCCGGCAAGGTCATTTCGTCGCGCCGCGGGATCCTGTTCGAGCCAGTAGTGGTATGCGGGAAGATCGAATTCGCAGACGCCGCCGGGAATGGACGAGCGCTGCTTGATCGCCATCAGCCATTCGTTCTCACGCAGATGCAAGCCCGACTTGCCGGCTTGCGCGAGAAGCTGCCCGCTCACCACATCGATTTCGGACAGCAGCGCGCGTAGCGCGTCCTGATCGATCTGCGGGTTGCTCCTGAGCGGCGCAAGCATCTGTTTTTGCCGCTCGAGCTCCTGCAGCACGTCGGTCTTGAGATCGGCTCGTGCGGCGACGTCGGACACGTCGAATAACGAGAGAAGCGCGGCATGGTGATCGGCAGGTGCGTCCTGTGCTGCGAAGAAACGTGCGCGAGCGAATAAATCCTCGAGGCGTATCAGCGTGCGTACACGCTCGTTCAGAGGATGCTCGTAGCGAATCACGGGGTCTTGACGGCCTTACGTTCTCGTCGCGCCAGCGAGCTCGCGGTAGCGACGATCGAGCGTCTGGACCTGAGGTTTGATTGCAGCCGGCGTGCCGCTATTGTCGATGACATCGTCGGCGCGCGCGAGGCGCTCAGCGCGCGACAGCTGCGTCGCCATGATTGCACGGACGGCAGAGGGAAGCAGGCCGCTGCGCACGACCACCCGGCGGATTTGCAACTCTTCTGGGCAATCGACGACGAGCACACGTCTGACGCTCGATAGAAGGCCGCCGCGCTCAAGCAACAATGGAACGACGAGAATGCCATAGATAGCCCGCCACGCCTCGATTGTTTCGCGGACCCTCGCGATGATAAGCGGATGCAGCGCGCGCTCGAGGCGATCGCGAAACACGGGATCGGCGAATGCGCGTTCGCGTAACCAGCTCCTGTCGATGGCGCCGTTCGGCTGCAGGCATTCCGTTCCAAACGCTTCGACGATCGCAGCGTGGCCCGCCTCGCCGGGCGAGGTTACGCCGTGCGCAACAGCGTCGGCATCCACCACATCGGCGCCAAGCTCAGCGAACGCCTTTGCGACCGCCGATTTGCCGCTGCCGATCCCGCCGGTCAATCCCACGACGTACGACACGTCTGCGTCAGTAGAAATAGATCTTCACAAGGCGCGGGCCGAAGAACAGCGCGATCGCGCCCGCGATGGCGAGATACGGCCCGAAGGCCAACGGTATGTTGTGATCCCGCCCCTTGAACACGATCAACACGATGCCGATGACTGCGCCAACCATGGATGAGAGCAGTACGATGAACGGCAACATTTGCCATCCCATCCACGCACCGAGCGCTGCGAGTAATTTGAAATCGCCGTAGCCCATGCCCTCTTTTCCGCGAATCAGCTTGAACAGCCAATAGACGATCCAAAGTGCGAGATACCCGGCGATCGCGCCGATGAGGGCCGTGCGAAGCGGCACGAACAACTCGAACAGATTGACGATGAGGCCGCCCCAAAGCAGCGGAAGGGTGAGGCCGTCGGGAAGGAGCTGCGTATCGAAATCGATGAATGTCAAGGCAATAAGCGACCAGAGCAGCACGCACGCTGCGAGGCCCTGCCAGGTCGCGCCGAAGCGCCAGATCGCCGCGGCTGCCAGTACTCCGCCTAGCGCTTCGACCACGGGATAGCGTGCGGAGATCGGCTTGCCGCATGATGAGCATTTGCCCCCGAGGGCCAGAAACGAGGCGATGGGAACGTTCTCGAGCGCCGTGATCCGGTGTCCGCATGCGGGGCATTGCGACCGCGGAACGGCGAGGTTATAGACGGGCGATTTCGGTGGGTCCTCCCCCCGTAGCTCCGCGCATTGCTCCGCCCATCCGCGCTCCAGCATTTTGGGCAGCCGATGGATCACGACGTTCAGGAAGCTGCCGATGAAGAGACCGACGAGTGTCGCAATCGCAACGGCGACATAAACGTTGATTGCGATCATAGCTGCATCGCGAATCCGGCAACCGTCTCAAAAACGTCGCGCAGCGAGTTTTTGAACTAGATCACCGCGCCGAGCTTGAAGATGGGCAGATACATCGCGACCACGAGCCCGCCGACGACGACGCCGAGGAATACGATCATGACCGGCTCGAGCAGGCTCGAAAGCGCAGCCACCGCGTCGTCCACTTCGCGTTCGTAGAAGTCGGCGACCTTTCCCAGCATGTTGTCGAGCGAACCCGATTCTTCGCCGATTTGCGTCATCTGCAGCACCATGTTGGGGAAGAGCCGCGTGTTCGTCATCGCGTTGGTGAGGCTCTGACCGGTGCTGACTTCGGTTTGGATGCGCTTCGTTGCCTGCGCGTAAACGATGTTGCCTGCGGCGCCACCGACGGCGTCGAGCGATTCCACCAGCGGAACGCCTGCGGCGAACATCGTCTGCAGCGTGCGCGTCCAGCGCGCGATCGTCGCCTTCTCGACAATGATTCCGACGACCGGCAGCTTGAGCATCAAGCGGTCGACGGTGTAACGCAAGGCGTCCGAGCGGCGGTACAGAATTCCGACGCTGATGACCGTGCCCATGATGATCAGGAATATCAGCCACCAGAACTTGACGAAGAAATGCGAGATGTTGATGACGATGAGCGTCGGCAGCGGCAGCTCGGCGCCGAAGTTCTTGAAGACGTCTTCGAACGACGGGATCACGAACACCATGATCACCCAGATGACGACAATCGCCACGACCATCACCGACAGCGGATAGAACATCGCCGATTTGATCTTCGCCTTGATCGCAAGGATCTTTTCCTGGTACGTCGCGAGCCGCTCGAGAATCGCGTCCAGCATGCCCGCTCCCTCGCCGGCTGCGACGAGGTTGCAGTACAGTGCATTGAATTGCTTCGGATGTTCGCGAAACGCCTGCGACAGGCTCGACCCCGTCTCGACCTTGTTCTTGATCTCCATCATGAGCCGCGAGAAGCGCGCATTGCTATGGCCGCGGGCGACGATGTCGAACGCCTGCAGCAGCGGCACGCCGGCTTTCAACATCGTGGCGAGCTGGCGCGTGAAAAACGTGATGTCCTTGTCGCTGATCTTGCGTCCGCCACGATAAGTCTGCCGCTTGATCTTGAGAACGCGGATACCCTGCCGGCGCAGGTTCGTCGTGATGACGGTCTCCGATGCGCCGCGCATTTCGCCGCGCATCGGCTTGTTGTTGCGGTCGACGCCTTCCCAGACGAACAGCGCTTCCTTGACTCGCGCATCCTGGCGCGGAGCGATTGCGGTGGCCATGGACGATCCTTTAGCGGTTGCGATTCGCGATCATTCGTTGGTGACTGCTTCGATCTCTTCGAGCGACGTGACGCCGGTCTTCACTTTAAGGAGCCCTGACCCGCGCAACGTGCGAATGCCTTCCTTTTGCGCCTGCGCCGCGATGTCGAGCGCATTGCCGCAGCGCATGATCAGTTGCCGCATGTCGTCGCTGATCGGCATGACCTCGTAAATGCCAGTACGGCCGCGATAACCGGTGCCCTTGCATGCGTCGCAGCCGGTGGGCGCAAACGGTTGCCAGCTGCCATCCAGATCGTCGGGCTTGAACCCTGCGCGAATGAGCGCCTCGGGCGGGATGTCGGCGGGCTTCTTGCATTGGAGGCAGAGCTTTCGCGCAAGACGTTGCGCGGTGATCAGAATGACCGACGACGCGACGTTGAACGGCGCAACGCCCATGTTTAGAAGGCGCGTCAACGTCGTGGGCGCATCGTTGGTGTGCACGGTCGACAGCACAAGGTGGCCGGTCTGCGCCGCCTTGATCGCGATGTCGGCGGTCTCGAGATCGCGGACCTCGCCCACCATGATGATGTCGGGATCCTGCCGCAGGAATGCTCGCAGCGCGGTGGCAAATGTGAGCCCCGCCTTGTCGTTGACGTTGACCTGATTGACACCGGCCAATTGGATTTCGGCGGGGTCTTCAGCGGTGGAGATATTGATTCCCGGCTGATTCAGAATGTTGAGGCAGCTGTAGAGCGATACCGTCTTGCCGGAACCGGTCGGTCCTGTGACGAGAATCATCCCGTACGGGCGGCCGATTGCCTGCAGCATCGCCTCCTGCTGATCGGGCTCATAGCCCAATGCGTCGATGCCAAGCTTGATGCCAGCGGAGTCCAGGATCCGCAGCACGATCTTCTCGCCCCACAACGTCGGTAGCGACGAGACCCGGAAATCGATCGCACGCGTCTTCGACAACACGAGCTTCATTCGGCCGTCCTGCGGCACGCGGCGCTCGGCGATATCGAGCTTCGAGATGACCTTGATCCGCGAGGCGACTTTGTCCTTGATCGCCAGCGGCGGCTGGGCGATTTCCATCAGCACGCCGTCGACGCGATAACGGATGCGGAAGAACTTTTCGTACGGCTCGAGATGGATGTCTGACGCGCCGGCTGCGATCGCGTCCAGCATGACCTTCTGGATGTACTTGACGACCGGCGCATCCTCGACCTCGCTGTCGTCTTCGACCGACGCCTGCGGGCTGCCTTCTTCCAGGCCGATCTCGATGTCTTCGAGCGAAGCCATTTCCTGCAGCGTCGTACCGCTCGCTTCGATGACTTTGGCGATCGCTTGCCCAAGCTTGTCATCCTCGACGACGATGGGTTCGACCGGCAGGTTGTTCTTGAAGCGGACTTCCTCAAGCGCCTGCAGATTGGCGGGGTCGGAGATCGCGACATAAAGGCGATTGCCGCGTTTGTACAGCGGCAGCACGCGCCGCGTTTGCGCGATCTTGGCGTCGAAATAGGCTTTGTCGATCTGCTCGATCTCGAACGCGCCGAGGTCGAAAAGCGGTACGCCAAATGCGCGGGAGCCGAAAACCGCGAGCTGCTGCGGCGTCATACGCTTGCCCAACAGCACCTGTTCGACGAACGTCACGCCCGCCGATTGCGCCTGCGATTGCATGCCCTCGGCCTCATGCTCTGACATGACGCCGTGCTGCGCGAGCGCGCGCGCGAGCCCGCTGATGTTCCGGGTGGCGACATGAGTAGCCATGATTTTTGGAGGGGCCCGTTCGGTGTAGCGTTAAAAAATGACGCGAAGCGCCACATCCGCTACTAATTTGCTGCCTAGGCGGATGCAAACATCAAATA